>DAOTVZ010000095.1:0-10267 GCA_034436045.1 Ktedonobacteraceae bacterium
ATCGCAAGCGCATGATGAATGAGCATATTCGCGTTGGCCTGAAATATCCCAGCGTCTCGCTCAATACCACCTACTCCTTTGGCCTGGACGATCAGGAGTTCGTCGTCGCGTTCGAGACTGATAACATCGCTGATTTCCTTGATCTGGTGCAGGAGCTACGCGAGACTGAAGCCAGTAGTTATACCCTGCGTGATACTCCTATGTTTACCTGCGTTGCGCAGCCACTGGAAGATATTCTTGAGGCACTTGGCGTGTAAGTAGAAGCAATGGAGAGGGAGACATGTCATAGTATGGTATGTCTCCCTCTTTTTGAGGGAAGACGGATGGATCATCAAATATCGGCCTCGAAGCCATTGAAGCTTAATCGTTCGCGCGAACTCTATCAAGAGGCGCAGAAGTTATTGCCAGGCGGGGTGAACAGTCCGGTGCGTGCTTTTCGCGCTGTCGGCGGCGACCCGATTTTCATTGACCGTGCCAGCGGCCCGTATCTCTATGATGTCGATGGCAACCGCTATCTGGATTATGTGCAATCGTGGGGGCCAATGATTCTCGGCCATGCCCATCCAGCGGTCGTAGCAGCAGTGATGCGGGCCAGTCAACGCGGCTTCAGCTTTGGCGCACCGACAGAGGCCGAGAGCGAACTGGCGAAGCTGGTGATAGCATGTTTCCCGTCGGTGGAAATGCTGCGCTTCGTCAATTCCGGTACCGAGGCGACGATGAGCGCCTTGCGTCTGGCCCGTGCTTACACAGGGCGCAGTAAGATTATCAAGTTTAGCGGTTGCTATCACGGTCACGCCGATATGCTGCTGGTGCAGGCTGGTTCAGGTGTAGCGACGATGGGTCTGCCCGATAGTCCTGGGGTGCCGCAGGAGACAACGAGCCATACACTGACCGCAGCCTATAACGATATTGCTGCGGTCGAGCAGTTGTTTCAGCGCTATCCCAACGAGATCGCTGCGGTTATTGTGGAGCCGGTAGCGGCTAATATGGGTCTCGTGCTGCCTCAACCCGGCTTTTTAGAGGCACTGCGCGCCCTGACACAGCAGTATGGCGCGCTATTGATCTTTGACGAGGTGATGACCGGCTTCCGCGTGGCGCTGGGGGGTATGCAGGAGCGAACACAGATCACGC
Source organism: Ktedonobacteraceae bacterium (assembly GCA_034436045.1). Taxonomy (GTDB): domain Bacteria; phylum Chloroflexota; class Ktedonobacteria; order Ktedonobacterales; family Ktedonobacteraceae; genus H111-94. The sequence goes on from DAOTVZ010000095.1 coordinate 1,132, forward strand.
CTGACCTGACCTGCTTTGGCAAGATCATTGGTGGTGGCTTGCCGGTAGGCGCTTATGGCGGACGGCGCGAGATCATGCAACAGGTGGCACCTGTCGGCCCAATGTATCAGGCCGGCACACTCTCCGGCAATCCCCTGGCGATGGCGGCTGGTATTGCCACACTAACCGAGTTGCGTAAACCGGGTCAGTATGAGTTGTTAGAACAGAAGAGCCGGTTGCTCGGTGAGGGAATCACGCGGGCCATTGAAGAGACGAAGACTCCGGCGCAACTGGTTCGTATCGGTGCGATGTTCTGCCTCTATTTCTCGGCGGAGCCTGTAACCAACTATGCCGAGGCCAGGCGCTCGGACACGGCGCGTTTTGCCCGCTTCTTCTGGAAGATGCTAGAGCAGGGCATCTATTTCCCCCCATCCCAGTTTGAAGCCTGCTTCATCTCGCTGGCCCTGGATGATGACATGTTGACGCAGACAGTGGCCTGTGTTGAGGTTGCGCTGCGTGAGAGTGCGTGAGAACGGAAGAGGAGGGTTGCTTCATGAGCATGTTTCCAACGGTGCGATTGCGCCGCACACGTCAGAACGAGAAGATGCGCGGCTTAATTCGTGAGACGCATCTGAATGTTGAGCAGTTGATTTATCCCGTGTTTATTGCCGAGGGTATCGATAGCCCCCATGAGATTCCCTCGATGCCCGGTATCGTGCAATGGCCGCTCAAGCAGATTGGGCGCGAGGTTGAGCGCGTCGCGGAACTGGGCATTCCGGCGGTGCTACTCTTTGGTATTCCGAATGAGAAGGACGAGATGGGTTCACAGGCCTATGCTTCAGAGGGCATCATTCAGCAGTCGATTCGCGCGATCAAGAAAGTCTCGCCGGAGACGCTGGTGATTACCGATGTCTGCCTGTGTGAATATACCAGTCATGGCCATTGTGGCGTGATTCGCAATGGCGATGTGCAGAATGATGAGTCGCTGGAATTATTAGCGCGTATGGCGCTTTCGCACGTGGAAGCTGGTGCCGATATCGTAGCTCCCTCGGATATGATGGATGGGCGGGTGGGGGCTATTCGTCACGTGCTGGACGAACACGGCTTTAAGGGCACACCCATTATGGCATATTCGGCCAAGTTTGCCTCTGGCTTCTACGGCCCGTTCCGCGAGGCCGCCGGTTCCGCGCCGCAATTCGGCGACCGCCGCTCCTATCAGATGGATCCCGCCAACGGGCGCGAGGCGTTACGCGAGGTTGCGCTGGACATCGAGGAGGGCGCGGACATTGTGATGGTCAAACCGGCCCTCTCCTACCTGGATGTCATTCGCCAGGTGCGCGACCGTTTCGACCTGCCCATCGCGGCCTACAACGTCAGTGGCGAATATTCCATGATCAAAGCCGCCGCCCAGAACGGTTGGATCGATGAGCAACGCATCGTCCTGGAGGTGCTAACCGCCATCCGTCGGGCCGGAGCCGATATGATTATCACGTACTTTGCGCCAGAGGTGGCGGGGTGGTTGAAGCGATAAAATAGCCTGCTAAGTGGTTTGAGGGGGATAGACGGTCTGATAAGGACAAAGTCTATCCCCCTCAGTATGTTTTGCTTTAAGCAGCATCTTCCCCAAACATCTACTCTACATCTGACTTACTTGCAAGTATCTTTATGTATCTCTTTGTGTCAAAAATCTCCAGATAAATCTATTTATGTAGTTTTGGCAACTGAATATAGATTATAAATTTAATTATGGTTGCTTGATGTTACTATTTAGACACTCATCAGTTATTTCATATGTGCGTATCTTTAAGGAAACAATTCCTATGATAGAAAGGAAGGAAACTAACGGATGGTTAAGACAAAACAGGAGGCAATGACTGCTCTCTCTGCTTTCGCTGTTATCGTGTTCTGGCTTTGCACCAGCGCGTTTACGTATGCGGCCAGGCCGTCGGCACCGACATGGACCGGCTGGAGTGAGGTGCCCGGCAATGGTGCCACGAAGTCGGCGCTGGCAACTGGAGTCTACCAGGGTAAGCTCTATCTGTTCGCGCATGGCACGGACGATAGAATCTACATGCAGACGTATAGCCGTTCGATGGGTTCGCAGGGTACCTGGAGTGGTTGGAGCGAGGTGCCTGGCAACGGTTCGACGTATCAGCCATTAGCCATGACGACCTACGGTGATCTGCTTTATCTGTTTGCCGATGGTACTGATAACAATATCTATATGGAAACCTATGATGGCTCTACCTGGAGTGGTTGGATGACCGTGCCTGGCAACGGAACGACTCGCTCGGCGGTGGCAGCAACCGTTTACGGTGGGGTGATGTATCTGTATGTGCAGGGGACGGATAACAACATCTACATGGAGAGCTATAACGGGGCCAATAGCTCCTGGAGTGGCTGGAGTCTGGTGGAAGGTGATGGCACGACGTATGTGGCGTTGAATGCCAACACCTATGGGGGGCAGATGGCGGTACTGGCCGATGGGACAGACAGCAAGGTTTACATGAACGTCTACAATGGTTCTAGCGTGACCTGGACTGGCTGGCAGCAGTTGGCCGGGAATGGGACAACGACCCAGCCGCTGGGGTCTGCTGTCTATAGTCGAACCTTCTATGTCTTTGCTGATGGCACGGACAACAAAATCTATGTGCAAACCTACAACGGTCGCTGGAGCGGCTGGAGTGAGGTTCCTGGCAACGGTGCCACCCAGTCGGCACTGGCGGCGACTAGCTATGGTAACACATTGTATCTCTTTGCACATGGTACAGATGATAAAATTTACCTGAATGAGTTGCAGTCGGGCCAGTCGTCGGGTCAATAGCCAGTTTGTGTGCTGATGTATATGAAAAAAGGCCAGAGAGAGTATCGAATAGATCAAATCTCTTTCTGGCCTTTGCGGCCTTGACAGGCAGAGGCGCGAGAGAGGCGATGCATCTGTATGTGCCATCCTTCATACTCTGCGTCACCTTCTATATAAAGAGACGTCTACTCATGGCGCAATATTGGATAGAGTGAAGGCAAATACAGTATATTTGGCTTAATGTCTGGTGAGGTGGCGGGTGCAGAGGCGGTATAGGCCAACAAGGATGACGCCATTGCGGGTTTTACCGGCGGTTGCTGCGATAAAGCCGAGTGTAAGGCCGACGGTAAGTCCGATCCATCCGGCGGGGTGTCTGAGCAGTTGGTGAAGAGTGGTCATTGTAAGTTATTCCTTTCGGCTCGATAAGACAGTTTGAGAGAAAGATGTATTATATAGATCACGTATGAGAGGGTAGGGGATGTTACAAAGATATTCTCCGGGTGGGGAGAGTGATCTGACTAATAAAGAGTGTGATTGATAGCTACAGTGGGAAAAATGTCTATGGGCAAAAGTGCCGTAGATTTGCCATGCCACATTGAGTAACGAGGACGTGTATTGGTTGTGAGGGAGTGAAGAGAAACGAATGGTTGAGGGGAAGAAAACGGTTTCGTGAAATTTCTAACCTCCTGAAAATATGTCGTAGAAGCTGTTACCTTGACCTTTGCTTTTCCGTCTATCTGAGTTATGAGGCACCATTAAGGTGCCTCTAAGGATTTACTCAGTTAAAGGGTTTGTTTACCAAGTTTTCTAAGAGAGAAGTGTTGTGTACATGGTTGGGACAAACACACGCAGTCACAATTATATACCCATCAATGCCTATGGAGTCATTGGTGATTGTCATTCGACAGTTCTCATAGCTCCCGATGGGTCGGTGGATTGGGGATGTCTACCAGATTTTGATAGCCCTGCCATTTTCTGCCGTTTGCTCGATGCTGAGCATGGAGGATACTTTCAAATAGCGCCCTCGGAAGGTACCATTCCAGGTTCGCAGAGATACTTGCGGGGAAGTAATGTGCTTCAGACGCGCTTTGCCAGTACGGCGGGTGAGATTGTGTTGACGGATTTTATGCCCGTTGAGACCTTGAGCGCGTGGCCTTATCGGGCGATGAACAACAATACCTGGACGCGAGAGGATGGTTCTTGCCACTGCCTGGTGCGGATTGTGGAGTGTACACATGGCGAAATGTCTGTGACGATGACGCTCAAAGTCAGTCCCAACTATGCTGCATCATCCAGTGAGGTAATGCTGAGTCGGGAGAACATGGGGGCAGTAATTACCGGCGGAGGACAGCACATTGGCCTGGCGATTGTGGGGGCGCACCTGTTGCCGTCATTCTCTGTGACCGTTGAGCAGGAGCCGGAGGATTGGCATGCATCCGTGGTAGCGCGCGTGACTCTGCGCGAGGGCGAGCGATTGCTGTTTGCGTTAGGCATGGGGAGAACCTTGCGAGCGGCACAGCGGCTGGTGGAAGATGAGTTGCAGCAGCGCAACTTTGATGCGGAACTGGCGCATACGCTGCATTGCTGGCGCAAGTGGATTGCCAGTTGTTCGTATCAGGGGCCGTATCAGGATTGGGTACAGCGTAGCGCGCTGGCGCTGAAAATGATGACCTATGCCCCTACAGGGGCGATTGTCGCGGCCCCTACGACCTCTCTGCCGGAGGAAATAGGTGGAGTACGCAACTGGGATTACCGTTTCACCTGGCTGCGTGACGCCACGTTTACGCTTTATGCGCTCAATGTGCTGGGCTACATGGATGAAGCCTGGGCATTTACGCACTGGTTGCGCAGGCTATCCTATGTGGATGGTGAGGACCTGCAAATTATGTATGGGATTCGCGGCGAGCGTGACCTGAGTGAGCATGAATTGCCTCATCTGAGTGGGTATGGCAATTCCAGACCGGTGCGGATCGGCAATGGTGCGGCTGACCAGAAACAGATGGATGTCTTTGGTGAGGTGCTCGATTGTATTCACATCTTCCGTAAGAATGGTGGTTTTGAGCGCTATGGCGAGAAGCTGGAAGGGCCGCTCTGGTCGATGATGTCGGGGCTGGTGGAGTATGTCTGTGCGCACTGGCAAGAGCCTGATAGTGGCATCTGGGAGGTGCGCGGGGGTCTGCGTCATTTCGTGTACTCAAAGGTGATGTGCTGGGTTGCGCTTGACCGGGGTATTCGTGCTGCGGAACAACTCAACCTGGAGGCTGACCTGCCGCGCTGGCGCATGGTGCGTGACCAGATTCGGGCCGATATCCTGATGCATGGTTATAATACCTCGCTTGGCGCATTTACACAGTCTTACGATGATACAGCGCTTGATGCCTCGAATTTGTTGCTGCCGCTGGTTGGTTTCATCGCGCCCGATGACCCGCGTATGCGCTCGACGGTAGATCGCATCATGGAGAGGCTGACCGATGAGCGTGGTTTTGTATACCGCTATCATAGCGACGATGGATTAGCAGGTTCAGAGGGGACGTTTACCATTTGCACCTTCTGGTTGGTAGATAATCTGGCAATGCAGGGGCGTGTGGACGAGGCTCGTTCGCTCTTCGAGCGCCTGCTGGGATATGCTGGTCGGCTTGGTCTGTTCTCCGAGGAGATCGACTCGCATAATAACATGGCTTTGGGGAATTATCCACAGGCTTTTACTCATATCGCACTTATCAACAGCGCTTATAATCTAAAAAAAGCCGAGATGCGCGTGTCCGAGCAGCATACCGATCCTGTCGTTGCCGCAATCAAGTTGCAGAAACAGCCCTAGTATAGACAAAAAATGGATTGGTGAAGAAAAGCAGGGTGATACCTATTCAACCTGCTTTTCGTTTTGCTCTTGGAATGCGTGCTTACCTGGGCTAGTACTGGCCTTGCTTATACAGAGCCTGCGTTCTTGGGTGTTGGTGTATAGTATAGCAGGGAAGCCTCCAGAGGGTGGAGGAGCATGTAAATTTAGGACAGGGGGAATGAGCGGGTATGGATTCTATTCGTTATCCAACAGCCAGTCTGAAACCCTATCGGGAGGAGCCGCTGATAAGAGGGCACTTGTGGGTGTTCTCCGGCTCGTTGCAGCAGCCCCCTTACTGGATTGAACCGGGAGGACTGGCCGACATCAAATCTGCGAAGGGGCAGTTTGTCGCGCGTGGTTACTATAACCCCTATACGGATATTGCATTGCGTATCTTGACGTTTGATAGGGAGGAGGCGATTGATGTAGCTTTCTTTCGTCGGCGTATTCAGCGTGCGCTGGCGCGAAGAGCGGAGTTGACCGCAAGCCAGACAGATGCTTATCGTGTCATTAATGCTGAGGGCGATGGCTTGCCAGGCTTAATTGTAGATCGTTATGCTGACGTGCTGGTAATGCAGATTCATACGCTGGGGATGGAGCATCTGCGTTCCCTGGTGGTAGAAGCACTGACGCAAGAGATCGACGTGCGCGGCATTCTACTACGGAATGATGTGCAGGCACGCCGCCGCGAAGGATTAGAATTAGAAGCGCCTGTTGTGGTCGCGGGCGAGGTACCGGCATATATCACGATTCAGGAAAATGGCCTCTCTTTTCTAGTAGATCCCTGGCATGGTCAGAAAACAGGTTTTTTTCTCGATCAGCGTGACAAACGAGCAGCGTTACGCAAGTATGCCCCTGGGAAACGGGTCTTGAACTGTTTCAGCTACACGGGCGGTTTCTCAGTGTACGCTGCGGTAAGTAGCGCAGAGACACGTGTCACCAGCGTTGATATTTCTGCTTCGGCAATGGAACTGGCGGTGCAACAGTTCAAGCTTAATGGCCTAGATCCGAACAAGCACGAATTTCTGGTTGCGGATGTGTTTGAGTACCTTGAAATGGCCCACGAAGGCGGCGAGTTATTTGATATTGTGGTACTTGATCCACCGGCCTTCGCCAAGACTCAGCACGCGAAAAAGCAAGCCTTGCAAGCCTATCAGCGCCTGAATCTGCTTGGGATGCGCGTACTGCCTCCTGGAAGCCTGTTGCTCTCTTGCTCCTGTACCAGTGTGGTGAGCATGCGCGATTTGCACGAGATATTAAAGCAGGATGCTCAACACTTATCTCGCCAGATACAGGTATTAGAAAGCTACACACACGGCATTGATCACCCTGTCAATCCCGCCATGCCGGAGACGGCCTATCTTAAAGCTATTTTTTGCCGTGTGAAGTGAGGCATGTAAGTTTGCTACTACTGTAGCACAGAGAAGAAATCTGAAAAAGCTCATCCCTCGTGCTACAGTGCTATAACGTTAGTTAGCGCCCCACCGCCTTGATGCGTTCTGGACGGCGAATAAAGTAATAGAGGAGCGCACCGATCAAGGGCACAAAGATGATCAGCAGTAGCCAGGCGATCTTATCATTGCCTTCGGACGGCTCTTTAGTAATGCAATCGATCAGCACCCAGAGCCAGATGATAGTAGCGAAAACCATCAGACCGTTACGACCAAGCAAGAGAAGATGAAGAAAAACGGCGATGGGGTTCAGAAACATAGTGATATCCCTCCATTTGTATCAATCACAGATTCTTTGTCAGGAAAGTACCATTGAGAGACAACCAACCTCTCTACGAACATACATGCAGAAAGTTGTGATATAGGCAAAGAAGGACGTGAGCGGGAACAAAAATTTCCTTCTGCTATCATAGCTCGCAAAAAAAGCCTGTAAGCTCTTGACAAAACCATTTTTACAGAGTACTCTATATTACAGAGTACTCTATGTATGGGATAAGTGTATTAGAGAGGAGCAAAGGTGGTGAATATTACATCGAAAGAGGCACAGGCGGCGTTGAATGACATCCAGCGCTTCACTGACAAAACGCAGAGTATAATAAAACTCTGGTTAGGCTTATCGTCACTGCAAATTGGTTTGCTGTGGATTACGATTACGATGTTTGACTACATTGTAGCTGGTGTATGGTTGCAGCTACGTCTCTATATTATTTTAGGGTTTGCTGTGACACTGATGACGATTTCGGGCTATTGTCTGGTACCACACTACTTTTGGTTCTGGTCGGCGATTTTTGCCGGTTTGCCGCTGGTGGTAGTAGGAGTATATTGGCTAAGGCAACGATAATGGCGAAACTCAACGAGATCATTCACCAACCGGTACGTCTACGTATCATGGCAATAGTTACAGCACTTGGGCCGGAAATGCAGGTAACGTTTAATTATCTGAAAGACATGCTTGAGCTGACTGATGGCAATCTGGGCGCGCATCTGCACAAGTTGGAAGAGGCGGGTTACGTGAAGATCACCAAGACATTTGTGCGCAATAAGCCACAGACCTATATTGAGGCTACACTGGAAGGTCGGGAAGCTTTTGCCGAACATAGTGCAGCACTTAAGGAAATACTCGAAAGTAGTCAACATTTGGCGGCACAAAGGACACTCAATCAGGAGGTGTGATCTTGCCGTTTTTTATCTGAGGATTTTGCTCTCTGCTGTACTGAGAAAGGTTAAACATGATGGGTGACAACGCACTTAAAGAGCGTAATGTGAAACTGGATGTAGAGCCACTTGATGCACTGGTAGATGAGCCTGTTCACATCACCCTCTCTGGTTTAAACGCAGGTCAGGTAGTGATGTTGTCAGCACGCACATATGATATGCGGGAACAAGTCTGGGCTTCTTCTGCAACATTTGTCGCTGATAACAGAGGAGTAGTTGATATTTCCGCTCAAGCACCAAAAGCTGGTTCTTACCGGCAGGTAGACCCCATGGGATTGTTCTGGTCGATGCGACCGATGGGCAAAAGAGCTTCGACATTCTTTACAACAGGGGCGTTGAAACCAGTAATCATAACATTAAGTGCGGTTGTCAATGGACGAGAGGTTGCCGCCGCACATCTGACTCGACGTTTTGCGACGGAGGATGTGATACATATGCATGTGCGAGAACAGGGGCTGGTTGGTGTCTTCTGTTATCCGGCGCGTTCCGGGCCGGTTCCGGCTCTTATTGTATTGCCAGGTTCTGATGGACACGTTTGCGAGAATCAGGCCGCATTGCTGGCGTCGCGGGGCTTCGCAGCTCTGGCACTGGCCTACTTTGGCACGGAAGGTCTGCCGAAGAACCTGGTAAATATTCCGTTGGAGTATTTTGGGACGGCCCTCCAATGGTTGCAGGCACGCACTGAGGTAGACGGTGAGAGGATGGGGGCTATTGGTCTTTCAAGAGGTGGTGAATTAGTGCTGTTGCTGGGCGCGACGTTTCCGGCCATCAAGGCGGTGGTAGCTTGTTCGCCAAGCGGGCTGGTGCAGGCGGGCCTTGATAGGCGTCGCTTTGCTTCTCCAGCCTGGA
>DAOTVZ010000096.1:0-21214 GCA_034436045.1 Ktedonobacteraceae bacterium
CGCTCTACCAGACGCAACGTACTCACCTCTTGCATGCTCGTGGAAGGGATACGAGTGGCCACCCAAAACCGGTGGCGACGACGTGGTCGCTGGCTTTTAAGCAAGTCGAACAGGTTAACCGCGCCGCTGCCGAACTACTGAAGCTCTGTGCCTTCCTGCACCCTGACGAGATCCCTGAACAAATGCTGATAGAGGGTGCAACCGAACTGGGGCCGATTCTACGATCTGTGGTGGAAGATCAGTTGGCGCTAAATGAGGCCATACGTGAGTTGCTGAAGTATTCACTGGTGAAACGTGATGCGGATGGTAAAGCATTGAGCATTCATCGTCTGGTACAGTTCGTCATACACGATGGAATCCATGAGAGCGAAGAGAAGCTATGGATTGAGCGGGTCGTCTCTTGCTTAGATAAGCTGCTGCCTTCGGTCGATGTTGTCAACTGGCGTCTCTATCAGGAGTATCTCCCTCATGCCTTATTTTGTATTGATATGCTACTGGATAGAGATTATGCTTCACTTCCCAGCGCACGTCTTTTCTTGAAAGTGGGTATATATTTCACCGTGCGTGAGCAATACCGCGATGCGCAGAATATACTCCAGCAATCATTGACGTTACAAAAGAGGATTTTACCACCGGATATTCCAATGCTTGCCGATACTATGTCAGCGTTGGCGGGAGTCTATTACGAGCAGGGTATGTATGCTCAAGCCGAGATGACCTACAAGGATGCTTTAGCGGCATATGAACAATCCTTCGGAGCAGAGCATCCGCACGTCGCCAGCATTTTTAATAGCCTGGGTTTGGTCTACTGGCAAATGACACGTTATGTAGAAGGTGAAGAGGCCTTCAAGCGATCTCTCAAGATTTATCAGCAACGACAAGATGGTTTACAGACTGCTCTGGCGGATAATCTGAATAACCTGGCCTTAATTTATCTGTATCAGGGGAAATATGCAGAAGCTGCTCCCCTCTTTGAGCAAGCAGCCATACTCTGGCACAAGCATGAAGGGCCGTTACACCCTTCAACGTTGATCTGTCAAAGCAATATAGGCGTCACTTATCTGCGCCTGGCGAAGTATGCCCAGGCTGAAGGCATTTTCACGGAGCTATTGACCCACTATACAGAGATGGAGCGCGATGGCTATCCTCGACGCTTTGATACCGGTAATGCCTTGTACAACCTGGGACAGGTCTATTATGAAACCGGTAAATATGAAGCCGCCGAATATTTTTATCAAAAGGCCGTTGAGAGCTGGAAAACATTGTTTGATCCTGACCATCCGCGTATCACCGCTATCCTCAACTCTTCAGGTCGATTATATGTTCAGCAAGCAAGATACGACGAAGCACAAACGCTTTTTGAGCATGTTCTGGTGATACGTGGGAGTGTTACACAGTCTGCCGATCTTGAAACGGCAATCGCTCTGCACGGGCTGGCCTCGATTGCTCGTGTGCGCAAAAACTATGCAGAGGCCACACAACTCTGTCATCGGGCATTGGAAATGCGCGAGCAGATTGCGGGTTCCGAAAGTTTAGCCGTCGCCTCGACGCTCAATTTGCAAGGGCAGCTAGCCTCTGACCAGGGGTACTACGAGGAGTCGGAAGCATACTATCGGCGCGCGCTCTCTATCCGTGAAGCCAAACTAAGTGCATGGCACCCCTCTATTGCATTGACTCTGTACGATCTGGCGCAACTCTATACAAAGCAGATGCGGTATGAAGAGGCAAAAGTGCTTTATCAGCGCTGTCTCTCCATTCAGCAGCAGGTTTTTGACCAGGAACATCCCGACTATGTAATGGTACGAGAGGCGTATGCATCTCTTCTACAAGAAATGAAGCAGGGCGAATGAGCAGAACGGCGGCTCTGCTCACTCGCCGACTCTTAAATGACGGCATGATCATGTTATGCCAGTGCAATCTGTTCGATTAGGGCATCCAGGTCGTGGTCGATACCATTCAGTTCATCGCTTGCCTGTGTCAGAGTGCGCAACACCTGATCTACTTTGGCCTGACCCTGTGTCTTCTCGCGGATGACCGCCTGCACCTGGTCACGCACGTTTTGGAGTTCCAGACCAAGTGCCTGATCCAGTTCACCCTGAGCTTGTGCGAGCTTCTTATCTACCGCTTTGGCCAACTGGGCAGCCAGGTCGAGGTGGGTTTCCAGCAGCTTCTGTTTGTACTCCTGGCCTACGGCATCCCTGATCTTCTTGTTGATTGCGTTGGCCTTGAAGAGTCCGCGAATGAGGCCAGCGCCCAGGGCGGCTGGAATGACGAGGGCTGGCCCAAAGATGACGGCGGTAGCAACGATAACGGCTACCTGCGGCGCAATGTTAATCAACATTTCTTTGAAGCCAAACATGCCGCCCATGATAGCCAGCGTAGGATCACCAGTGAGTACTCCAAAGAGCGCGCCGGCAGCTCCTGCTGCCAGACGTTCTTTGCCCGACACCTGTTCTTGTCGAGCCGCATCTGTGGAGAGAGCTAATGAAGGGTCAGTGACAAGTTCTGTGCGTACTTCTTCCAGGCCAAAGGCAAAGTGGCGCGTTCTGTCACTTAAATCCTGCTCAATGGCTGCTGCATGGCTGGCAACCAGTGGTTCCAGCGTGGTAGTTTGCCACTCTTTGAACAGGCTGCTCACACGATCCGTTAAAAATTCAGCAACCTCTTCTACGACGCGCTCGCGTGCTTTGCCTGAGAATACTTCGTGCAGGCCCATCGGCTTCTGGATATTATATGCCTGTAGCCAGCCATCGACGCTGTTGGCTATGTCGCTGTAGAAGCGCACGGCGGCACTGTTGACCTCGCCACGCAGGCCAGCACGTGCGCTTGAGAGGTAGGCGATTATTTCCCGCCTCTCTTGTTCGAGCTTGTCCAGGCCCTGCTGCGCCTGTTCGTAGCGCTCCTGGAGCGTTTCCAGATTCATCTGGAGCAATTTTTGCTGCTGTGGAATAGCAAGGCGTGCTTCACGGATAGCGTTTTTCATACCGGTGGCGGGACGCATGAGCTTGATACGCCCCTTCTCTTTGACCAGGAAGGTTTTCAATTCCTCTTCCACTGGCAGCAGTTGAGACTGGTTGAGCAGTTCGGCATTGCCTTGCAGACGCCCCTGCAAAGCGCCAAGCGCGTCGATAAAGAAGACGTGTCTGGCCCCTTGTTTGGTCAGCGGCGCGAGCAGTTTGAGGCAGCGCTCTTTGACTCGTTCACGATCCTCCGGTCGGCGGATGAGGTTGAAACGGTTGCAGACGAAGAACACGGTTTCGTGATTGGCCTCTTTGATCGAGCTAATCGCTGCCTGTTCTGAGATGGCCACAGGAAAATCACAGGCAATGACGAAGATGGCCGCGTCGATGGTTGTCAGGTACTCAAGCGTAATCTTCTGACGCTCGATATCCTCGTTGAGTCCCGGCGAGTCGATGATTTCTACGCCATCGCGGCAGAGATCGAGTGGCCAGAATAACTCAACCTTCTCATACGGGTTCTCGTACAACACGGATTGCGCACTGTAGCCCGGCTGCTCGTCTCTGATCGTGACATACTCTTCGATCCGATCAACAGGAATGTCCTGGGGCGCGCGTACCGAACCATCTTTGCTGGGACGGAAATGCAGGACGGCGCGTGGCTGCTCACCCCACTTTACTTCGTTGATGATGGCCGTTGTTGGCGTAGCGTAGGCTGGCAGCACTTCCTGCCCTAACAAGGCATTGATGAAGGTGCTTTTGCCGCGCTTGAACTCGCCCATCACGAGAACTTTGAAGTTGTCAGCGGTGGCGCGCTGCTCCAGTTGTTGCATTTTCTGCTGCCATGCTGTCATGTTGAGCATGTGCAGGACGCTTTGCAGCCGCTCTAACAGGGCAACGAGCGCCTTACGCCTCTCAAGGAAATCACTGAGTTGCCCGCTGGTACCGGTGACGATCTGTGTCATGATCGTTTTCTCCTTTGGTGATGTGTTCATACATTCTTTTTCGCAAGTTGCTCTTGTTTCTGGGTCAAGATGCTACGCCGACGCGCAAGCTCTTGTTGATCTGACTGAATGGTCTGTTGCAAACGTTGGATGGTAGCCAGTTCGCGTTGCTGCTGCTGAATCATTGTCTTGACGGTTGCCTGATAGGAGCGCGTGTAGGTAGTGAGCCGTTGTTCAAAAGCTGTCTGCACCTCCTGTTCATAGCGTTGCCACGCTTCTAATGCCTGTGCCTTCATGGTGTCGAGAGCAGTGTTGAGCGCGGGCTGCACAGCCGCCCACGATTTGCTCTGGCGTTCGCTCAGCGAAGGGCCGAAAATTCCAACCAGAAGTGGCCCTGCGAGTGCGCCGATGACCGTGCCAACAATGGGGAAAATGGCTGTGCCGATAGCAGCACCAACTGCGGCTCCTCCCCAACCTAATGCAGCCTCCGTGCCGTCCATTTCCTTGTTGACTTGACCTGCCGAATAGGTGATGGAAGAGGCGTTCACATCAATATCTTGACCGAGGTTCTCTATGCCTTTAATAGCTACTGTGCCTGCCAGCACTTGCAGCTTTTGATACTCGCGGGCAAACTGCTCGTCAAGCACCTTGCCTGCCTGGCGCGCCGTCTCGGCCAGCTTTCTGGCCCGCTTGCTCAGTATCTTTTGGAAATCTTCGCTGACCTGTGCCAGCTCCGCCTGAACTGTATTATCAAGAACTGATTTGAGCGCCGAGGCATCGCTGGCGGCAAAAATGGCTTGACGAATGCTGTCCGTGGCCTCTTCACTGCGCTGTGCAAGTTTTTTGCCTATCTCTGCCCTTGCTTTGCGCACCACCGGAGCGGTAGTTCGCTGATAGACCTGCCGTTGCTGCGCGGCGAAAGAGGCCAGGTCCTGGATGGTCTCACGTTTGATGGCGACTTGACGCGTTTCATAACTTAACCAGCGCTCTCGTAAGTGAGTGTCCAGTTGTTCAAACAGGGCGGCCATGAGCCTGAGCAAGCTCCCGGTAACACTCAATGCGCGTTCACGGCGTAGACGACCCCATAGCGCCTGTTCAAGTTCGCCGAACTCTTGCAGCCAATGCTGTAATGCAGGGGCAACACTTGCGCCATTTTGCTGCATATCAAGCACAATCTGGGGAGCTGCCTGATGGAGAACCATTGGCTGATCGAGGCTCAAGGCTTTGGTAAGCCGCGCCTGGATCGTATCAAGCAGCCGTTTCTGTTCACGCTCCTGTATTTTGTCCATCTGCGTCACTACGAAGATGCAGCGATGCAGATAGGGGCGTAAATGCTCTAACAGGAAGGCCGTCAGGGTTTGTGCCAGCGGAACGGGCGCGGGAATAATCACGATAGCGGCATCAGCCTCATGCTGCACGACACGATAGGTGATCTGAGCATGCGTGGTATATTCAGCATTGATACCTGGTGTGTCAATAATCACGATACCGTTGGTAAGAAAAGAGGCCGGATGATGGATGACAACGCTCTCAATCTGAGCGGCAACCTTATTCTCAGCAGTGACCGCGTTAATGTAGCTGCGAATATTGTCAGGGTTGCCTGACAAAGCTGGCGCAATGCTCTGGAGCTTCTGCCAGAGCAGGCTGCGGTCTTGTCGATAACTTAGCGCCTTCTTCATATCTCGAAAGCGGATCTCAAGGTCAGACTGAGAGCCGTAGCAGAGCCGTGTCGAGGTTGCTGTTGTGACATCAACGGTGGCTTTCAGCAGTTCCTCGCCGATGAGAGCATTGATGAAGGTGCTTTTGCCTGCATTAAACTCGCCAACAATAGCCAGGTACATCTGTGGATCATTGCGCCGAAGCTGAATCTGCCATAACTGTTCAAGCAGCCTGTTACGTATCTGAGTAGCTAGTTCAGTTTTCTGTATGACCTGTTCTGCGAATTGCAAGTGAGCATCGATATCGCTCCAGATGTGTAAGGCATCTTGCTCACTTATGGTATCTCTCGTGGTGTTGCCTTCGTCTTTTAACGGTTCTCCAATCATCATGCTTTCTGGTTCTCCTTACTCATACTTCTCATGATTGGCAAGGTACTTGTACTCGATCACAACTGCTAAGGGAAGTATAAAGTGCTGGGGAAAAAAGTAACAGATCATTCAGGTATCATTTTCCTATCACTTTGTGCAGGCCAGTATGTACCTTAAATTTCCAAAAGCCATGCTAATAGTATAGGCGAGGCCTCACCTATACTGTTAGCATGGCTTTTGTCTTGTTTTCTTTGCTCACGGTGAGCATGGTATTTCTGACTCTTATTGAAGTATCTGCTGCACAGCGGTTACGACGATGTTTGAAGGGATGGCAAAACTGATGCCGTTTGCCGGTGTATTGAACTCTGTATCAATTGCTCCCATCGTTGGAATGCCGATCAGTTGTCCCTGCAAATTGATCAGTGCGCCGCCGCTGTTGCCCGGATTAATCGCGGCATCTGTCTGAATAGCGTCAGGAATGGTGATACCCGCTGACTCTGTTATACGCTGGTTTAAAGCGCTGACGATGCCTGTGGTTGCCGTCTCTGTGATACCGAGCGGGTTTCCTATCGCTATGACTTCCTGGCCCACGACCAGTTGCGACGAGTTGCCAATCTGAGCTACGACCATATTGGCATATGGTGTAATGTGGACAACGGCCAGGTCATAGGCGGCATCGGTTCCTACCAGTTGTGCCGGAACTGTTTTTCCATTGCTCAGGACGGCCTCGATAGTTTGAGCGCCACTGACAACATGATTGTTAGTGACGATATCTCCGTTCGCATTTATAATGACGCCCGAACCAACCTGTTCTCCTTGTACGGTCATGACATTCAGTCTGACAACTGCTGGTTCCACCTTTGCTATTGCGATCTCCTGCTGTGTCTGTAAAGTGTTGCTACTGCCAGAGGAGACGGAAGGGACTGTTGTTGTAGGTGTTGCGTTGCCACTTTTGCCACCCGCGAACTCCCATCCGGCAAACAAGCCAATGCCGAAGACAATGAGCAGAGCCAATGCAAGTACCATGAATGTGCCTCTGGAACCGTGTTGCCGATGTGACGGTGTGGGTGTGGATGGTGGAGCAGAAGGTGTATAAGAGGGTTGAGCCGCGTCCTGCTTCAGGGGTGTAGTAGGACGATCCAGTAGTCCCACCATCCCAGATGCTGCGGTCTGAGGTATGTCTTGTTCTGCTATGATATCTTGATATGGTGAGTAAAAGTTATCGTCCTCTTGGAACATGTTTTTGTCCTTTGCTATACCATTGCCGATGCAATCCTGACGACATAAGTAGCATCATGTATCTGTTTATAGAATGGCTCAGAATAATCAAAAAAGATGTATTGAAACGTAAAATAAGTGTAAGAAATTTTCCCATTGCAGGGGTTGGAAATATTGTTCTGATTTGTATGTAAGGTCAGGATTTGATACGTCTCAGTAGGAGATAGTTATTAGTCAGTGATATTGAGGAAAGTAAATGCAATAGCGACCTATAGCAACGCTGGTATGTTTTGCTATCAGGATGGTTGACAGGGAAAAGTAGAAACGCCTCAAGTGGCTCCAGATGCAGCTTGAGGCGTTTTGATTGGTTGGTAAATGCCGATGGAGAGACTCCTCGCTTTTCCATCCAACCCTGTCTCTCCATCCGCTTCCTGCCAGCTTTTCTTCGCCTCCCTTGCTTCTGCTATCCCCTGAGACAGTTTATTTGACAGTTTATGGCCGGTAAGCGAGGGGCTACAGGAGAGATTCTTCGGCTTTTCCCATCTTTCCTTGCCCATCCCATAGCTCTTCCATCCGCTCCACTCGTTTCCTCCTGAAAGAGGTTCCTGGGGCAATGCACTCTTTGCCGCACCTGGTGCGACTGACCGTCCTCCTGCACAGAGCAAACAGATGTGTGGCCTCCTCTGGTTCTGGTTGCCTGAGACGTCAAGGACGTTTGAAGCCAGCCTCAACGAGTGCCTGATCGAGCAGATCTCGCACGCCGAGGGCATCAGCCCACTGGGCAAGGTAGGAATCATCGAGGGCTGTGCCTTGCTGCCTCATGATCCCCAGGATGTCATTCCACTGCCGCGATGAAGAACGACCTCCCATCTCAAACCACTCTAGTTTGGTCAAGATAGCGTCCTCAGCCGAGGCTACTCTCACCGGTCGCATGCCAGCTTCCAGGACGTGCGCCTGGGCTCGGCTGGCCTCTTCTCTCGTAAAGGCGCGCTGTTTGAGGGGCATGAGGTCTATCTTCACCATCGTGTCCAGGTGGATCACGCTGTAGGGCAAGCCTCGCCGAACCGCGTCTTGCCAGGCTTGCTCATCAACATAATAGTCGTGCTGGAGTCGTTGCACCAGCAAACGCACCTGATGTGATCGAATATCCGCAATAACGTCCACATCCTGGGTACGCCGGGCCAGACCGTGGAGTGAGCTGGAAACGGAACCACCGATATAGTACGCGATGCCAAGCTGCTCGAAGGCATCGACGAGGGGGGTGAGGGCCTCCATCACCTCATGGTACATCGACATCGGCGCAGCACTCCTTTCCAGACGTCACCTGAGCTTGTGTGTCAGCTTCGCTCTCACCGCTGGGGAAGCAGGAGCGTGAGACGGCTCTGCTTCCCTCGTCTGTTGGTACTTGACCGCCATCAAGCATCTTGCAGCCCGGCGTCGATCAACGCTCGTCGCCACGTCTCCGTCATATTGAGGACTTCGGCCCAGGCTTCAAGCAGAGGCAGATCGAGAACGGGTGCCTGCACTTTGAGCATCCCCAGGATATCGTGCCATTCGGCATCATCGTGCATGCCATCCGTGCGTGATCGCTCGTCTTGCTGATAGCGCCGCAACTTGAACAGAATCATTTCGCAGGCCGAGGCGAGCCAGATGGGAGGGGTGTTCTCATCAAGGGCGTGTTGACTGACAAGCTGGTGCATGCAGGTATCGAAAGCCCCTCGTTTGAACAGGATCACATCCACCTTCATCAAGGAAGCCAGGTGAATCAACGAGTACGAGGTGCGGCTGCCTACTGCCTCTCGGATTTCACCTTCATCCAGGATGTAGCACGGCTTGAGCAAGTCGAGCAGGGGAGCGATGGCGTGTGCAGGCAAGTCCACCACCAGGTCGATGTCCCGCGCCAGTTGCTGCATCCCATGCAGAGAGCTGGCAATCGAGCCGCCAAGATACACTGGCACGTGCAACTGCTCAAAGGCCTGCAGCGCCGGAAGCAGAACTGCCATGAGGTCGATGGGCTGCACATGCCAGTCCTCATGCCTCTCCAGAGCCTTCTGCACACGCTGGGCGAGCATGGCTCCATAGACGCATGAGAGAACGTGAACGGCAGCATCCTGTTCGCTGGCCACCGGGTGTCTCTCCAGCCATGTGTGGATACTCGACCGCAAGGAGCTCTGCGTGAGGGACTGCACGAGCCGAAAACGTTTACTCATTGGGGCTAGACGGATCAGTTCAATCATGACCCGCTCAGTCTCGGCATGGGTATCGATGGATTGTGTTCTCATCATCTGCACCTCATTCTAGAGTGTACGAGGATCATCCTTGTAAGTCAAGAGATCTTCTTTTCCGTGACTGTTCAAAGGCTGGTAAAACTGAGGTACAATAGAGAGAAGAGCGTTCAAGGAGGGACGAAAGGATGCGCTTACACCTGCTGTTACCGAAAGTGGAACCAGAGAAGTGGGAAGAATCAACCAGATGTGTGTACCCTGGCTGTGCTGGCAAGAGGTTTCGACTCCATCAGCCGGTCAAGAAGCCCCTTCGCGAGACGATCTACCAGGAAGTGCAGGTGTATCGCTACCAATGCCTCAAGTGCCAGCGCACCTTCCGGGTCTATCCACAAGGAACCAGCGGTGCCCAAACCTCTCAGCGAGTCAAAGGCTTAGCCGTCCTCCTCTCTCTGTTAGGCTTAAGTTATGGAGCCGTTTCGCTCACCTTAGAGGCGTTGGGAGTGCAGATGGCCCGCAGCTCTGTCTATGCACTTGTTCAGGAGGCAGCCAGCCACGTTCCTGATCTCAAACGAGACCGGGTCTGTGAGGGAGTCAAGACGCCAGCGCTGGGAGGAGACCTGACCACGGTGAAATGCAAAGGGAAGTGGCTGCCGTTAGGCATAGCGGTTGATCCGCTCACCGGCCTAGTCTTGAGCGTGGACACGCTCTCGGCTGAGGATACACAAACCCTGAGAGACTGGATTGAGCCGATTGCTCACAGCGTGGGAGCCCAGGTGCTGGTGACCGACGATGCCGATGGCTTTAAGACGGTTGCCGATGAGATCGGCACCCAGCACCAGGTGTGCAAAAGCCATGTCAAGCGCAACACTGAGGCGCTGATCGAGCGTTGAGAGTCTCTGGTTGCCCAGGATCGTGATGGCTCTCTGGCGGCCATTGACGTCAGCGGAGAGCAGGCCAGAGCTGATTTGCGTCGCTTGGGTGAACTGATCAAGAGCCGGAGAC
Organism: Ktedonobacteraceae bacterium; assembly: GCA_034436045.1. Lineage (GTDB taxonomy): Bacteria > Chloroflexota > Ktedonobacteria > Ktedonobacterales > Ktedonobacteraceae > H111-94. Next base: position 10,374 of record DAOTVZ010000096.1, read on the forward strand.
GTGAGCAAGGAGCTGAACTGGAAGCCATGCATCGGCGTTATCTGCAAGCCAGCCCGCCATCAGAAGGAGAGCATCAGAGGCTGGCGTATCGCCTCCGCTTGCTGTATCTGGATCGCTGGAACCTCTGGCACCGCCTCACCCGCTATCGGAGCTGGAAGGGCCCCAAAGGGGAGAAACTGGATGGAACCAACAACGCGTGCGAGCGGGCCATTGGCTGGTGGATCAAAGAACGCTCTCGCCCCATGCGAGGCTACCAAGTGCCTCAGAATGCCGAGCGTGTCAGCCGCTTGCTCGCCTGGTGCGGCAACTTTCTCAACCGAGGGGGGGCCGATCTGGGAATGCTCCTGTCGTAAAGATCGATGGGGCCGAGCACCCTTTTGGGTTTTTCCTTGAACCTCCACTTTTACCGAACTTTGAACAGTCACACGCATGACGCTTTCTTGTATCAGTATTCTAAAAGTTGTATACTGTCATGAGTAAGCAGTAGTTTTGCATCTCGAACAAGACACAGGGAGGATTTGATGGCTGAGCCTCCTCTTCCACCGTATCAAACAGGCTTTCATTGGCATGCCCTCTCCAGCTCAGTTCCTGAAGAGGAGAGTGTCCCCCCTTTCGCCGATCCAGAAATCTCTGAACTGCTCCGCATCAGTCACAACCATACCACGCGACAAGCCAGAATTGCTATACGTCGAGCAGTCCAGGCGATGCTTCATTTCAAGCATAGTATGCTTGGTACGGAGCATCTCTTATTAGGCATTTTGTCTACCCCTGATCAGCAACTGACGAGTGTGCTAGCAAAGAATGGTCTTGACCGTGTGCAGGTACACAAAGCATTTGAAGCAGCATTCGTCTATGCGGATGTGATGCGACCCCCGGTCATTCTTGTGACTCCTTCCTGCAAACAGACGTTTCGGCGTGCCGTGGAAGAAGCTTCCAACCAGCAGGTACCAGTCACTCCAAGCCATCTTTTATTTAGTATTCGTCAAGAAGATACCGGTATGGCTCAAGCGTTCCTCAAGCATTGGAATATTACCTATTGATAAGCCTATCGAGAAATAGATAACGATAGTTCATGGGGTGAGCAGAAGAGGGGAAGAAATGCTGCCGATCCAGGACAACCACCACCAGTTCTTCCCCTCTTTGCTCGGCTAAGTAAACGTGTATGTGGGAGTAGTGGTATCACCAATAGCCGTTGCCGTAGGAGAATAATAGGCTGATGTCTCTGCATACCCTTGGATCTGATAACTGACAGGGTAGTAGGGAAATGTATTTCCATAGCAAATTGTCGAATAATCACCTGACCATCGGAAGCTCCGCGTTGGCGCGAGGCTCCCGTTCCCGTAGTATGTATCGGACGGGCCAGCAGTAGAACCCCCATTGCAAATGACATCAGTATCCCAGGACAATTCCACACTGCTTACAGCTATGGAGCAATTATTCACAACAGAGGTGTAAACCTCAATCACATCCAACTGAGGATTCTGCATATTCATCGTGACACCAAGACAAGGAATCTCGATATCCTGGGGAGTCACCTCGAAAGCCATCGTCCAGGTTTTTCCCGCGAAACTCGTAGTAGCCGATGGCCCATCCTCATGGCGGCTCAGGAGTTTCCACACAAATTCTGGACGATGGGATGAAGATGCTGCAAAAGCAGTATTCCCTGTACCAAGCAGGACAATGAACAAGAGGCTTGCAGGAAGCAGGAAGTTGACCCCAACCTGTCTAAGAAAAGCCATTGGCATAGGATTTTCCTTTCCATTTTCAGGGGCAAAAATCTCTCCATAGGCGTTCGTGGGTGGTGGTGTCCGCTTCTCCACAAGAAGGGCTGTTCGCCTCCTTACGGGCGAACAGCCGCAGGCCGTCGGAGCCATCCACCCGGAACTCTCCACACACACGGCTTGCGACAAGCATAGCATGCTGCTGGCAGGCAGCGTGTCCAACCGACTCGTGTCCTGGCCCGTTGCCGCTCACGTGGCTGCTTCTGTGGCTGCTCCCCTTTCGCTTGCCGTTGTCGCTCACGTGGCTGCTCCTGTGATTGCTCCCCTCTGCCGTCCTGCTGTTGCCAACGGTGGCATACCTGTGATTCTTTGCCGCCACGACGCCTGCTCGTCGGCTAGACTCTCAGGGAAGGGAAAGCGTGGCAGGCGGAGAAATCCCCTATGTCTTCATGGCGGGTACTACTCCCTTTTTGCCCCTTTCCGGCTTTGCTGGGAGGTGTGGGATGCCACTGAGGGCGTGGAGGTCGCTGCCAGCCTTTGGCAAGCTGTTCCCTGGGGCGGAAGCCAATCCTTTCTTCAAACAAGGAGCACTGGCCTATGGCAGTCTTCTTCCATAAGGGGGAACAGCCAGGAAGGTGAGCAAGCGAACCGACGAGCAACATGCCTGGTCGCCCACTGGACTGGATCGCCGACTACCGCGTGCTGGCGCAAACCGCGCCGGGTGATATCCGCCATGCGCTGCCCACTCAGCCGCCAACGAACGGTCGGAAGCGATGGAGACTATCCTGGCAGATTTTGAATGGGTGTTGATGCCGGGCATTACGCATTGGAGAACGTGAACATGAGTACGAACCCGAAAACCAGGCTCACCTGGTCGCTGGTCATCCTGCTGGCACTGACCACTATTGCCACATCGGTGAGCTACGCCGTGAGCGCACATACGGCGCAGACGCAGGATGGGCCGCATCACCTGCGGCAGATCGCTCTCATCACCGGGCCTGGGATCCCGCCACGGGGTCTGTGGGCCTTCGATATCAGTTTCGTCGATGACCAGAGCCAGATCTACTACCTGGCAGATGCGAGTAACGCCAGCGTGGATCTGATCGATACGCGCACCGACACGCTCATCGGTCAGATCGGCGGCTTTCGTGGATTTCACGGAAGCATCGAGACGCAGGGACCCGGCGGCGTGCTGGTGGACGACCTGGGGCAACTCTGGGCATCCGATGGCGATAGCACGGTCAAGCTCATCGACCTCTCCTCGCGCACCATTGTTGCCACGCTGCATACGGGAGGCGCGAAGCGGGCCGATGAGATGGCCTACGATCCGCAGGATCAGCTCCTGCTCGTGACCAACGGCTCGGAGGCCGTCCCTTTCGCGACATTCATCTCCGTCACCAGACACGCCATTGTGGGCAAGCTGGTCTTCGCGGGTGCGGATGGCGGCCTGGAGGCACCCGTGTTTGACGCCCAGACACACCTGTTCTACCTCTCTGTGCCCGCCAACAAGCGCTACCCGGGTGGAGCGGTTGCGGTCGTTGACCCACTGACGCAGCAGCTTGTCAGGGAATACCCTCTCCCCGCCTGCGATCCGAGCGGCATCGCGCTTGACCCGGCCACCCAGGACTTGCTGCTGGGCTGCTCTGGACATCCTGTGATCGTCAGCGCGCTCTCCGGGCAGGTCGTGGCAACCATTCTGCAGACGAGCGGCTGCGACGAGGTGTGGTACAACCGGGGCGACCAGCGCTTCTACCTGGCCGCCTTCAACAACCCCAGCGGCCCGGTGCTCTCGGTCGTTGATGCCGAGACTGGTGCCTGGGTCGAGAATGTCCCCACCGTGAAGAAGGCCCACAGCGTGGCAGTCGATCCAATCACCAACCACATCTTCGTCCCCGAAACCGGGCGTGGGATCGTCGTCTACGCCCAAACGTGAAAGCAACGCCAAGAAAGGAATTTGTTATGAAGCAAAGCATTGGATTCGTCGGGCTGGGTCAGATGGGCCAGCCCATGGCGCTCAACCTTTTGCACGCAGGATTTGAGCTGCGGGTGTTCGACGTGCGCGAGGAGCGCCTGGCTCCGCTCTTAGAGCAGGGCGCACAGCGTGCGCAGCGACTCGAAGATGTCACCGAGCCTGGGGGGATCGTAGTCACGATGGTGCCAGATGACAGGACACTCCTCGCAGTAACCCTGGGCGAGGATGGCATCCTGCGGCGGATTGGTCAGGGCGGCGTCCACCTCTCGCTCAGTACGGTCTCACCGGAGGTAGCGGCGCAACTGGCCAGGGTATACGGAGAGCAAGGGAGCCACTACCTGGCCGCGACTGTCCTGGGACGCCCGGAGGTCGCAAGAGCAGCCCAGCTCTCGATCTTTCTCTCTGGACACTCTGGCGCTAAAGGGCGCGTACTTCCCCTCCTTCAGGTTCTCGGCACGCATATCTATGACCTGGGAGAGCGCGTGGAGGTCGCCAATATCGTCAAACTGGGATACAACTTCCTCATTGCCACAGCCATCGAGGCCATGGGCGAGGCGGCAGCCCTGGTCGAGCAGTGTGGGGCTGACCGGGCGCAGTTCCTACGTATGCTGGTGGAATCTCCCCTCTTCAAGGGAGCGGTCTACGAAGGGTACGGTCGCATGATCGGAGAGCGGGACTACAGCGAGGCGCGCTTTCCAGTGGCGATGGGACTCAAGGATGTGGAACTGGTTCTTCGGGTGGCAGAACACGCCCGTGTGCCGCTGCCGTATGCCGAGATTGTTCACGAACACCTGCGGGCTGCGCAGATGAGCGGGCCCTCGCACGAAGACTGGTCGGTGCTGGCGGACTTTGTGATGCAGGCTGAGACCGGAGCAGCGGCTGCAGCACGAGCAGGCCGCTGAGGACGTACAAGCCGGTAGCTCGCTCATAGGCGAGCAGGGCCAGCGAAGGGCAAAGGAAAGAGGGAACGATGATTGCGCGAACAGGCATGCGGCTGCAAAGCCGGTCAACACACCTCATGGGTACTGCTGTGCGCCTGAGCATTCTGGCGCTGGCAGCGGTGGCCATCTCTGCCAATTTCACCAACTACGGCCCGCTCATCCCACTGCTCCAGCGCGAGCTGCACATATCGAGCGGCACAACCGGCCTCCTCTCCACGCTGCTCTATATCGGGATCGGCCTCTCCTATTTGCCGGGAGGCTGGCTCGCGGATCGTTACGGGTCGCGCCGCGTGCTCTTCGGGGCGCTGTTCCTGGTCGGGGCAGGCGGATGTCTCCTGTCGGTGATCCCCGATTTGGTCTGGATCGTGTTGTGCCGGTTCGTGATCGGGCTGGGCACCGGGGCGGCCATTGTGGCGGCTTCGCAGGTGCCACGCGGGAATGGGGCGTTCGGCCAGGGACTCTTTGGAGGAGCGATGCAACTCGGTGCCGGGCTGGGGCTGTTCGCGACTCCAGCGCTGCAGGGTCTCTTCGGCTGGCATGGAGCGTTTGCGGGCTGGGGCGCGCTGGGGTTGGGGACAAGTGCTCTCTGCCTGTTCGCTTTGAACGAGGCACCAGGGCCTGCTGCCGAAACAGCGCCCCGGCGTATTGCAGCGGCCTTTCGTTCCCGCTCCCTCTGGATGATTGGGCTTGTACACCTGGGAACGCTGGGACTCGGACAGGCGCTTGCTCCCTGGCTGGCGGTCTATTTCGCCCTTTCCTACGGGCTACCGCTGGATCTCTCGGCCATGCTGGGAGCCGTGGGACTGCTGGCGGGTATGCTCTTTCGTCCCCTGGGTGGCATGCTGCTCTCGCGCAGGGTCTTCACCCATGCCCCCCAGATGCGCGCGGGAACTGCCCTGGCCTCGGTCGGCGTGGTCTTGCTCGCGCTGCCCCTGCACGCTCCGCTCGTGACAGGATGGGGACTGGCCCTGTTCGCGTGTGGGACGACGCTGCCCTACGCTGCCGTGTTCGATGAGGCTGGCCAAATCGGTGCTGAGAGCGCGCTGGGACCCGGCACGGCGCAGGGCGTGGTCTCCGTCATCTCGGCCCCTGCCTCGGCCTTCGGCCCTCCCCTGATCGGTGCGCTCTTAGAGCAGCACGGAGACTTCGCGTTTCCCTTCGGTGCGATGGTGCCGGTTGGGATAGTTGCGCTCATCGCCGCGCTGCTCGCCGGTCCCATAACCAGGGACATAGCTGACCTGCTGCGGCTCCGAGCGCGAGACACGGATGCCTTCATGGCCCAGGCCCTGGCGAGTCGCTCACGTTCGACGCAGTCCGCTTCCACACTGCCATCTATTGTGACCCCTATTGTGACCCTGGGCACGCTCTCACAAGGCAATACTCCCATTATAGATGGTCTTCAGCACGCCGACGGTCTACCTCTGCTGCTTCCACCAGCACTCTCGCTCCCAGAAGGGGAAGCAGGTGATCTCCTGGCTGACGAGGCCTTCTTCAGGGAGACCTTCGACTGGCGCATCTGGCCTCTCTTTTGTCAACTGCTGCATGGGCAGACACAAGGGCTCTGCCTGATCGAGGAGAGCCAGGAAGCGGAAACCCACGACGCACGAACTACGGACTCTCGGAATCTCTTGCAGCGGACTACAACTGATCCGTGGAACGCGATCATGCAGCGCTACCTGGCCCTGCTGGCCTGGCTGGTGGGCATGCTGGTGCTGGGAGCCGGCTGGGAGCTACAAAGCCTCGAACTCAACTACCGTGTGGGTGAGCGGGAGAGATCACAGCTAGAGCATCTTTGGCCGCTCCCGGAAGACCATGGATCCTGCAATGGGAATGCGAAGGAAGCGCCTGTGTTCTCCCAGTTTGTGGCGGCGTGCGCGACGTACACTCCGCCCACACCGGAGGCGCTGGCCCCTTTCCGTGAAGAGATCTTCGGCTGGCTGCGCCGACGCGACCGGGCGCTCGTGCGGCAGATGTACCAGCTCCAGGTGGCATATGGGCGGGAAACACCGGAGGCGTTTGCGGCGCTAGAACCCGCCCTCACCTGGCAGTCCGTAAAGCAGGAGGCAGCTCATTGACCTATGTAAGCCCTTGCCTTGTAAGAGAACGACTAGACAGCCAGGAAGGAGAAAGAAAGAGGATGAAAGCAGCCATCTATCACGGTCCGTTCGATGTGCGCATTGAGGAGGTCCCCGAACCCGGCCCCCTGGGGCCAGACGAAGTGCTCCTAGCCCCGCTCATGGGATCGCTGTGCGGCACCGATGTGACCGAATTTGTCGCGGGGCCAAAGATGATCCCGCTTCACGAAGCCCATCCGGTGAGTGGACACCAGGGGCCGGTCATCCTGGGCCATGAATTCGTGGGCATCATCGTGGAGGTCGGGGCCGACGTGACCGGCTTGCGCATTGGGCAGCGGGTGGTGCCGGGCGCGGGGATGTGGTGTGGAACCTGCCCGCTCTGCCTGGTAGGGCGTACCAATATCTGTGAGCGCTATGTGCTCTACGGCATCCACGCGCACGGAGGTCTCGCCGAGCGGGTAAATGTCCCGGCCAGGATGTGCGTGCCAGTCCCGGAGAGCTGCAGCAATGAAGCTGCTGCGCTGGCGCAACCCTACGCCGTGGCGATCCACGCCGTTGGGCGCGTCGGCATCAATCCCGGCCAGCGTGTCGCGCTCTTCGGTGTGGGCGGCATCGGCAGCTTTCTGCTGGCCGCGCTGCTTGCCCAGCAGACCCAGGGCGACCTGTCGCTCATCGTCGTCGATAAAGACGAACGCAAGCAACATCTGATCGACCGCCTGGGGGCATCATCGTCAATATTCATCAAAGCTGATGAGTGGACTGAGGCGACGATCTGGAACCTGACGCAGAGGCGAGGGGTAGACCTGGTGATCGAGGCTTCCGGCTCTCCTGTAGCAGTACAGCGGGCGCTCTCGGCGGTATGCAGGGGCGGCACGCTGCTGCAAGTGGGCATCCCGGTCGGTTTGGTACCACTGCCACTGGGGCAAGTGGTGCCTCGTGAGGTGAGCATCATCACGACCAACGGCATGATCTGCGATGTTGATCTCCCGCTGGCCCTGGGGCTGCTCTCCCAGACCGACCTTGCGGCCCAGATCACCGACCGCATCATTCCGCTGGATTCACTCGTCCCGGATGGACTTGAGCCGCTTGACCGGCATGAGGTGCTGGGCAAAGTGCTGGTGCGAATACAAGAGAAAGGTGTAGAGAACGCATGCAAACCATAGTTGAAAGCCGACAAACGTATCTGTTTCGCCTTGAGACAAAGGAGGGCGCAACTCCTCGCATTGTCTACGAATATCCTGTCTACGTGCGCGCTCGCCCTGATTGGGCGGAGTTCCGGCAGATGCTTGCCGCCCTGCACGCCGACCACTTCACCCTGGTGGTCGATGCCGGCCTGCCACAGGAACTGGTCGAACCGGTCTACCAGCAGGTATGTGAGTTGGGCGTCCCCTGCCTGCTGATCCCACTGCACGCTTCTGAGAAGGCCAAACTGATGCAGACCGCGCTCTCCGTGCTCTACCAGGCCCGTGCGCATGGCGGCGGGACGCACGCCTCGTGTTTCATCGCCCTGGGGGGGGGCCTGGTCGGCAATATCACGGGCCTGGCCGCCAGCTTAGTGGTGAGAGGAATAAAGCTGATCCATCTTCCGACCACCCTGCTCGCGGCAACGGACAGCATTCTCTCCTGCAAGCAGGGCGTCAACGGCGAGCCGACGCTCGACCTGCTTATCAAGAATCTGGTGGGCACCTTCAAAGCCCCGGAGTTCGCACTGGTCTACCTCTCCTTCTGGCAGAGCCTGGTGCCGGACGAGATCCGATCCGGCCTGTGCGAACTCATCAAAAATGTGCTCGCGATTCATCCTCACCGCTACGAGGAGGTCGCGGCGCTGCTCAACCCCGAAGCGAGATACTCTCAGGACCAGTTCGCACAGGTGTTTAGCTGGTGCTTTGAAGCAAAGCAGGCTGTCATGCGCCACGACGCCCATGAACAGTTAACCGCACTGGTGCTGGAAGCCGGGCATACGGTCGGTCACGCCCTGGAATCGCTGCTGGGCATGAAACACGGCCTGGCCATTGCGCTTGGCCTGCTGGTGGAGGCCCATATTTCCCATGCGCGCGGGTGGCTCAGCGACCGGGAAGTGCAACAGCATTACGCCCTGCTTGAGCGCAATGGAGTACAGACGACGCTTCCCCAGACGCTGGATATTGACGCGCTTCTGAAAATCATCCGCGACGACAACAAGATTGGCTACCTTCCGCGCCGCGAGGATCAGCACGTTATGGTGCTCCTGCGCCACCTGGGCCAACCGGTCGAAGAACGACCAGGTCTGCCGCTCACCTACGTCTCGGAAAAGGAACTGCGCACGGCGCTTGGGACGCTTCGGGCATGACAGCTTGAAGCAGCATCAGCGTTGATCGGCAAGACATGAAAGGAAGGAATCAGCGAAATGAAATCCTATCAACTGACCGGGCTCTCCATCGCTGACACGGGCAGCCCTGTTCAAACCTACGATCAGTTGGGAGGCACGGGCATCGTCTTCAACAAAGCCCTCGCCATCCCCGTGCATCTTGGGCACCCCTGGAACAGCATCGAGTATGTGGTTATCCCACCGCCGCTCACCGATGGGCAGGAGTCCTCGGTGGGGGAGCACCTCCAACACACAGACGAGATCTACTACATCCACCGCGGCACAGGGGTGCTCGTGACCAACGGCATCTCCTGCGAGGTGGGGCCTGGGTTCCTGGCCATCGCGCCCAGGGGGACGCGGCACGGCATCCGTAACACCTCTTCTCGGGAAGAACTGGCCTTTCTGGTAGTAGAACTTGTGCCGCCGCACGATGAATATATCTCCCAACCAGGCGAGATTGCCTCACTGCCAGCCCTGCTCGAAGACTCGGATGCCTTCCACCCGGCGAGCCTGGGGATACGAGAGGTCCGCTTGCGGGTCGCCTCAATTGATCTGACACGCTATTGTTCGGCACCGTGGGGACGGCTGGCGCTGGTAGAGATGCCGCCAGGAAGCAGAATCCATCCCTACACTGAGGAGGCCCACGATGAGAACCTGTTCGTCCTCTCAGGCAATGCCTCAATCACTGTGGCTGAAGAGCGCTTCTACACCTGGGAACACGGGCTGAACGCGCTGATCCCGCGCGGTGTACCACGTGCCATCATCAATCGCTCCAGCGTGGAACCGCTCCTATTCCTGTCATTACTCGTCTGCCGCGAGGGGGAGGAAAGAGATGAGAACCGAACTGCGGCATAAAGTGGTCTGCATCACCGGCGCAGCGGGCGGCATTGGACGAGCCATCGCAGAGGCCTTCGCAAAAGAGGGAGCCCGCCTGGCGCTTATTGATGTCAACGCGGAGGGTCTGGAGGAACTTGCAGCGGCGCTCCGCGCAGAGGGGACGGTTACTGTAAACACGGCTGTGGCCGACCTTCGCACAGAACAGGGTGTGCAAGAGGGCATATTGGCTGCCCTCGCGGCGTATGAAGATGCGATCAACATCCTGGTGCCAAACGTTGGCGCGCTCATTGCTGGGCCCTTCGAGACCCTGGAAAGCCGACAGTTGCAGGAGGCATTTGCGATCAACTTCTTCACGCATGTGTACGCCTGCCGCGTAGCAGTGCCACTAATGAAGCGGCGAGGTGGTGGCTGCATCATCTTCACCGGCTCAGACCAGGCGCTGCAGCCTGATGCTGGCCTCGGCCCCTACGCGCAAGCGAAGGCAGCGACCCACTGCTTCGCCAAAATGTTGGCACGGGAGCTGGCTTCAGACGGCATCCGCGTGAATGTAGTAGCGCCCGGCATGACCAGGACACCGCTGGTCGAAGTCCTGATGGAGCAGCGTGCAAGAGAGTTCGGCACTGATTTCAAAAGTGCGGAACGGATGGAACTTGCCCAGAGAGGGGTGCCGCTGGCCAGATTGGGCGAGCCGTGGGAAGTAGCGGAGGCCGTCCTGTATCTCGCAACGGCCAGTTTTTGCACCGGCACCATTCTCAACATCAGTGGGGGAAACGTGCGTGCAATAATGTGCTGATCTCGCGCCACCTTGAAGCAGGGAAAGCCGCCACAGCCACCAGAGGACTAGCACCAACGAGGATGCTTCTGCATCCTCGCCTTTCTTAATCCGTGGATATAGGATGGCTTTACAACCGGACAAGAGTATGCTATACTGGAATCACGAACTGGTGG
>DAOTVZ010000097.1:0-2148 GCA_034436045.1 Ktedonobacteraceae bacterium
CGGCTTCAATGGCGCTTGCAGCACCTTGCGTGTGACCAATCATCGATTTGGTGGCACTGATGGGAATACGATAGGCACTTTCACCCAATGCCGCTTTATACGCCGCCGTCTCCGCTATCTCGTTGAGCAGCGTTGAACTGCCATGTGAGTTGATATAGCCAAGCTGATGCGGCTCGATACCCCCCTCCTGCAATGTTTGCCGCAGCAGTGCTTGCAGAGGAGCGCCGTTTTCTGGTAAGGCGGTCATATGATAGGCATTGCAGTTTGAGGTGAAGATGAGGAGTTCGGCATAAATGCGCGCATGACGGGCCAGCGCCAGTTCGCAATCCTCCAGAAGCAACACTGCTGCCCCCTCGCTCATCACAAAACCATCGCGCTGAGCATCGTATGGGCGTGAGGCGCGGGTTGGCTCGTCGTTGCGTCGGCTCAGGGCGTGCATAACGGAGAAGATGTTGATGCTGGCCGGGCTGATGGCCGAGTCCGCTCCCCCCGCCAGCATGCGCCCGGCTTGTCCTTCTTGAATAGCCCAGAAAGCTTGCCCAATGGCATCCGCACCGGCGGAGCAACCGGTAGAGATTGAGAGACATGGCCCATAGAACTGATGGTGCGCGGCGATCACTGAAGAAGGAACGAAGGCCATTAGCGAGCGGGCCGATGAGGTATTCCACACTGGTAGGTCTGCCATGTCGGGTACATTATCAAGATACTGGTTGTGGCCGCTATAGCGTGTCCACATCCGTTCTCCCTCGTCAGCCCCCGCCATTGCATGGCCCATGATGACCCCCACCGCCTCGCGCTCCGCATCATTCAGAGGTGGTAAAGCAGCATCCTCCAGCGCCAGGTTGGCGGCGGCAAGGGCGAACTGGCTCCCGCGATCCAGTGTGACAATTTCGTCCTCCGTCAGCCCCAGGCGTAGCGGGTCGAAGTCCCTGACTTCACCCGCGATGCGTGTTGGGAAAGGGCGGGCGTCAAATCGACTAATAGGAACAATGCCGGAACATCCCTGTATGTTAGCCTGCCAGAAAGCCTCCTTGCCGATGCCATTAGGGGCAATGACCCCAAGACCTGTGATGACCACACGGCGCATCATATGTTTCTATCCTCCGAGTGCTGGCCAAGTCGAGCAAAGTATTTGAAAATAAATACCTGTACAGTAACAACGCTTGAAGGCACGCTTTCTTTTCATACGAAATTCATCTGGCCTGATACCCACCAGAGGTATCACTACATGTATAGCATACCGCCTGTGCTTTTCTATCAGTGAGGCGGAAGTTTGGTGGCGCAGTTGCATCTTTGCGTAAAAAAAGCTGTAATACCTCTTGACATCCACCGCTTTCTGGCATATAATTTTGCTAGATTGAGTACTCAGTCAAAACGGACAGTACCATGTAATGTATGTGGCATTGGTGGTAACAAGGACAAGCTCTCTTTAAAGAGCGTGCCCATAGCATGTTTCTTGATGACACCCTGCAACGGTGCAGGATGCCACCAACCAGAAGGAGGTAGTCATCATGAAAGCTTGGTCTCGCTGGCAAGATTGGGTTTCGTTGGTTCTGGGTATTCTGCTCTTCATCAGCCCGTTCGTCTTTGGGACGATGGGGCATACATCCAGCGCATGGGATGCCTGGGTGCTGGGTGTGATTGGAGTTATTCTAGCCCTTCTCTCTTTGGGCCTGCCGAACAACCCGGTGACTGAGTGGCTGACACTCGTCCTCGGCATTGTGCTGTTCATCTCGCCCTGGATCTTCGCCTTTGCGACCCTCACCACAGCCGCCTGGACTTCCTGGGTTATCGGCGTTCTCTTCGTCATCGCAGCCGGTTGGGTCTTGCTGACCAATCGCTCTGCTCGCGCAGGCGCAATGGCGTAGATGGCGTGAATCTGTTGTATACGTAAGCATGCTTACATGACACCCTGGGCGTATATATACAATGGAGTGCATATACGCCCAGGGTGTCATGTGTGGATGGCAAGATATATTTCCTGTGTATAGCCGGTAACTCTACCATGATGTTATTCGTACATGAGGCTAAAATGATCTATAGGTCTGAAAAGGAGAGCAGTTATGCCGAGGGCAAATCGAAAAAAGGAGATGATACTATCCGGGGGCACGCAGGGGGCGATAGCGGCAACAGACCTCTCTGCTATAA
>DAOTVZ010000098.1:0-7607 GCA_034436045.1 Ktedonobacteraceae bacterium
TTTTCTTCTCTCTTTTCGAGTACTGACTTGCCAATTGGGAATGGAACCGAGGCCACTTCTGGACCCAAATGAGCTAAAAATGGGTGCCTTTCAAGTCGTTTTCTGGTGCTGAGTACCGACTACAACGGTTTGCGGAACCACTAAAGTATCATGACACGTGTTTTGCTTGAAGTATCGGCCACTCTGCCCGAGTAGCACCTTACGTAGCACTGAGCCATATTGTTGCCGAATCAGATCCCACTTGATCGGGCGAGTGAGCACGTGTTGCAGGTTGGGATACGCGTCTGGATTGCCTGTCTCAGGACGGTAGAGTTTTTGGGCATGAATATTCTTGAGCCGAGGCAGCAGTTGAAAGCCCAGCAGAGAGCAGAAGGCAAAGCCGATTTCGCTTTGACCATGCGTATCCACGTAGTTGCGCTCCACCTGTATGTCCGAGCAATGGCGCAGCACTCCGGTAATCATCGCTGCTACCTCCGACGACGAGCAGTTTTTGGGTTGCGAATAGATACAGGTCGATTTCCGTTCCACGTGCCAGTAAATGAGTACTCCGGGTCCACGATAGCGTGCGTGCCATTCGGTCATCAGGTTTTGGTCCCAGGCCGCGAATTTCTTGGAGTCCGAGGCACATGCGGTTGTCCCTTCTCCCCAGATCGCGGGTACTCGTATGCGAAAGATGGCGTTTGCGACCTCAGTCGTGGCTGCTCGCAGTTGCTCTTTGGTGAGAAAACGGTCGTTTCCTGAACTGCCCTCGGCCTGCCCTGCTGCTCCTGAACCGGCGGGCCGTTCGCGGTTGGCCTGTCGGCGTTTTGTGACGCAAAAGGATGAGGTACCATACAACCATGCCTGAGCTGAGCTTTTGGTAAATCGCCTCTAGAGGCTCTGATACAGGTAGCTCTAAGATCTCTACAAAAAGAGGCAATAAGGTCATGAACGAACTTCTCAAGCTCATTCACAAGGCTGAGGAGAGAACAAGGACTGACGAAGCTCTTGAGAGAAGATGCTCTTTTTCTCTCTTTTTCCTTGTCTCAAAATCACCTTTCTGAGGTGATTCTCTAGAACAAAAGTACTCTGTTGCCTCTTTTCGTAGAGCTCTTAGAGCTGCCTTCAACTGGTCCGTCAACAACAAGAAGAGGCGAAGCAAAAACCGGTAGAAGCAGTTGTCGCAGGGGCGAAAAGTCAGGCCATCTCCCTCTTCGATCAGAAGAGGCTGTCGGCAAGACTAATCACCACCACGAGTACTATTTAGTTGACGCCCAACTAAAGGTAGGACTAGGATCACTGCAAAAATCTCTCATAAGCTTGTCGAGTCGCTTCACAGGCCAGTCGAAAGGAGAAGAGCAGAAAGAAAAGTCGGCGTGAACAATGCACGAAAACCACGAAAAAACTGCTTTTCTCCCACCGCTTGATTGATTTTTTTCTTTGTCTTCTAGAACATTCGTACCCTATGAGCTATTTTTGTAGTGATCCTAGTCCTACCTCAATTGTTGTCCATTGGTCCATCCAGGCAGAAATTTGTTTTTCGACCTATCTCTCCATGGACTATGAGGCCTGGCGCTACGTAAGATGTCATGAAGGGCAAGGTAGAGGGTGTAGAGTCATTCTACATGATTTTATAAGCGAGAGATGCTTATATATGCGCACTTGTTGCATGTTTTTCTTATTCTCTATGCAAGCCAATACGCTTCTTGAGCGTCTACCGGCCAAAATATGCAGAAAGAAGAGGGTGAAATACTCTTTTCACCCTTTCAAACATACAATACTCTCTCCTTTGCGCTTCATGACAGCTAGCGTAGCGCTGGGCCGACATCGTGTGGCAAGATTCCTCTGACCAGCACACCTGGAGTCAGTTCATCCAGCAGAACCACGCTTCATCCTCATTTCCAAGGCGACGAAAATGTTCTCGAGGGCGACTACCGTCCTCTCTTGTCAGGCTTTTCACTCTCAGCCAGAGAAAAGTGGCCATGAGGCTCCTCTTCGTCGCTTGCTGCCCGCACATGTTTGTTATTGCCTAGGACATCGACTCCTATGAGGCTTGACATATGTGTGCAGTATCCTCTGGAATTTTCCCTCTTGCCCAGCTAACAACAGATCGGGTAATATACTCTAAAAGGAGATGACTAGTTTTTCAAGAGGCAGTGGAGCATGACTAAATTTGAACGTCGTGAGCTGAGCCACAACTGGGAAGATATTCGACCACTCCTGAAAGATACCGCCCAGATCACGTATGAGATCATTCGCCCGGTCTTACTGTTCGGCGTAAGTCCGAAAGAACGTGCGGGAGAGACAGGCATGTCGAAAAGCTCGATCTACTACAAAGCCAACCTTTTCGATGCCTCTGGCATGGCGAGTCTGCTGCCGCCTATGCCGCCAGCAGATACCCCGCGACAGGATAAGCGCGTGCTTCCGCCTCCTCTTCGGCAAGCGATCATCGATGCTCACGCCGACTATCCAGACCTCAGCCTGCATGAAATCGCCTCAATCTGCTATGTACAGTTTGGGCGAAAACCATCTCCCCATACCATTTCCTTACAACCCCCCATAAACCCAATGAGGATTGCGCGCTCTAAAAAGAGCCGATGAAAATAGCAGAACCTACAGTAAAGCCAGAAGAATGGCAACACAACACTGGACAAATGTTCGTACTAGCCTCTTATCCAGCAACTGATCTAAGACAAACAGCAGCGGAGCAAGATAGCTTTCGAGCAATTGCACCAGTTCCTGCGAGAGTTGCTGGCTCTAGTGATGCTTGACAGGTTTCCCCAAAATTCGGGATGACTTATAAGTAGAGCCATTTAGACCGTGCAGAATCTTTTATAGATAAATATATTTTTTATATCAAATACTAGTAATATATCTTAAATACCATTCTTATGCTTCTCTCGCCTGAATGAGGTATCTCTCAGATAACACCCCTTGAGTATGATTCTTCTGAATATCGCACAAAATACAGAGAACACTCTCTCTAACTAAAAAAGGGCCGACCTCGTGCAGATCAGCCCCAGCCCAGACAAGATTATCCCCACATTTCGACTGAGGCGTCCTCCTCTGCCACCCTCGCCGCCTCGGCTGGCACCTCTTCGGCTACCTGCTCCTCGTTTCGCTCTGGCTCCAATGGCTGCTCAGGGACGGTAATACGCGCGGTAATCGAGATAGGACGGCGATTATAGCCAGGCGTCAAACCGTACTTCGCATGGTGCGCCGCAATCTCTTCCTGCCTACTCTGCAGATACGCCTTCACATCGGCGGGCCTGCCCCCCACCAAATCCACCACAACCGCCGGATTAATATACCAGCGCAACTCTGGCATGCCTACCCGGTCATTGTAGGACATGATGGCCTCTACCGCCCGTCGATACCGCTCCTGCGCCGCCCCCGGTGTCTTCGTGTTACGTAGCTCTGTAAGCGACAAACGTGTATAATCCTTGCCCTGATGCCGCTTCTCATAGCTCTTCTTGAAACTCCGCTTCGCAGCCAGCAACTCCTGCAGATATGTCACAGGATACTCGCTCTCTTTGGCCGCATCCTCCAACAGTGCACGCACACCAGAAAACGACGTATGAAACCGTTCTCCTAGCTGCTGATCCACCTGCACGGTGTTCCCTTCAGTTACAAGCCACTGCACCGCACGCAAGGGATCTTCCATCTCCAAACGCGCATACGTAGGCTGGAGCAGTTCCGCTACTTGCTTGAGGATATAATAACTATCCAGCGCCGCCGAGATCGCCTCATCTTGCGTCCGCACTCCGAGCTCGCGCTGCATCTGGTCAAGCCGCGCTTTAGTCTGCTGCCGTAACCTCGTCGCCGCATGGCCCTTCCTTCGCTCTAAGCGCTCCACCTGGGACTCCTTTCTCTGCGTTCGTACCTCCTGCTCCCCCGCTTGCTCAGACCTCGGCTTGAACACCTCTAACACTTCCACGCCCGGCTCACCTAGCCGGATGCCTTGTCGCCCATCAACATTGCCCGCCCCATCACCTACCTTGTAATCAAAGTAATGCAGAGAACTCATATAATTACGCTGCTGTGCCTCATCCGCTGTGGCAGTCCAATAATGCCCCAAAATCGTAGAGACATAGGCCAGATCACTCACCCCTGGCGGACAAAAATAATATACCGCCAGACGTGGGTACACCGCACGAAACACATGCACGAAGAGCTTCTCTCGACCATGACGCCCCGGCACCAACCCCGCAAAATGCCGCTCCACTGCCGCTCCGATCTCCTCCCCATAAGTCTTGCCAATAGCCTCCGTCTCCATCCAAGAACAATCCACCAGCGACCGCAGCCGATGCCACGCCGCCAGCACCACATTCGCCTCCACTAACACAGGAATCTCGTAAGGCTTGAGCACCACATCCTTGCGCTTGAGATGCCCGGCAAACATCACTGTATAACGTGTCTTCGGGTGCAACTCACCCGTCTTGAGAATCTCCGACAAACGCCGCCCCGTCACCACCGCTAGCCCTACCACTACCTCCACCCACGAACGACTACCCAGCAGTTCCCTTGCCTTCTCCACAACCCTCTCAGGATGCTCCAACAGTTGCTGCTGCTCCAGGCGTTCATGATACCGCTGCTCACTCTGCCGGTTCATCTCCGCCCATTCCTGCTCACTATAATTCAGATACTTAAGGGCCAGATGCTCCCGCTCCCCCGTGCGCGGATTGAGATAGCTATTCTGCTCCGTCACAGGAATCTCGCGTATCCTGTTCCGCGTATCCGTCATCGGCTCTTTCAGCGAACTAGGCGACTGCATGGACGGACGCGCTTTCCAGGCAGCTATTTCCTCCGCACACAGCCGTGCGATCTCCGCTTCCTGCTCACTAGATAAGGACTCCAACATCGGCATGAGCATCTTCCACCGCTCACGCAACCACGCTTTTGCCATCAATCGTACTCCTCTCTTCTCATACCACCGAACAAACATCACCCGCTCTTTTTCTTAGCATACATCTTCCATGATGTAAAGTCAAGAGAAAGACTACGAAAGTCAACTCTACACAATACACTGACGTAAATATCTACTTGCGTTCAGCACAATTGTTAAGCCTGCAAGATAGATTGGCTCCCCCGATCACTACGGCATCACCATCCTGCCTAGAGTCTGTTAGGGACTCAAGATAAAACCGATGGTAAAATGGTCGCATGACGACCAGAAAACCATATCCTTCTGATGTGACCGACGATGAATGGGCGTTTGTCGCGCCTTATCTGAGCTTGCTGCCCGAAGATGCCGGGCAACGCCAGTACGAATTGAGAGAAGTGTTCAACGGGTTGCGCTGGATGGTGCGCACCGGAGCCACATGGCGTATGATGCCGCATGATCTGCCGTCCTGGTGGGCGGTGTATCAGCAAACACAACACTGGCTGGCGGCAGGCTGTTTTGAGGCCATTGTCCATGATCTGCGCCTCTTGCTGCGCGGCATCAAAGGGCGCAAGGGCCATCCCAGCGCCGCCATCTTCGATAGCCGGACCTTGCAATCGACGCCAGAGAACGGAGGGCGGGCCGGCTATGATGGGGCGAAGCGACGCAAAGGAAGTAAGGTCCACGTCGCCGTGGATTCCTTGGGACATCTGCTTGCGCTGCTGGTCACGCCAGCCAACGAGCAAGATCGCGCTCAGGTAGGCGAACTGGCGCAGGCCGTGCAGGAAGCCACGCACGGGCGAAACCGTCGAGGTGGCATTTGTGGATCAGGGCTATACCGGAGATGAGCCGGCAACCGCCGCGTCTGCACAGGGCATTCACCTGGAGGTGATCAAGCTGCCTGAGGCCAAGCGCGGCTTTGTCCTGCTGCCGCGCCGATGGGTGGTGGAGCGCTCGTTCGCCTGGATCACCCGCTTTCGGCGACTGGTCCACGACTATGAGCGGCTTCCCAGCACGCTGGCTGGCTTGCACCTGATGGTGTTTGCGTGTCTGATGCTCCATCAGTTCATCCTTTTCAGCTTGAGTCCCTAAGAATGCAAAGAGCAAGGCGAACTCGAAGTTCACGTCCAGCATCTGTCCTATTTTTCTCGCATGACCGATGCCGAGACGTTCGCCGAGGGAGCAAAAGTCGAGATGCAACGGCGCAGGGTCAGCCAAGCCCAGCAAGTAGCAGCGGTCACCGATGGGGCCGAGTGGTTGCAAAGTTTTCTCGATCTGCATCGGCCCGAAGCCGTGCGTATCCTGGATTTTGCCCATGCTGCCGAATATATCAGTGCTATTGGCGAGGTCGTCCGAGCCAGTGGGCGGCGCTTACCCAGCACCTGGAGCCGCGTGCAAAAAATTGACGCACACCCTTAAAGACTATAAAGCTTGACTTAATTCTCATCCCACTTGTATACTGTTGAAGAAACGTGCTTGAATGTTAGGTAATGTATATATCACTCGAAAGATACAGGTGACCATTGGCACGTTCATTCAAGATATTCCCATTCCCGGTGTTCACCTTGTCGCTTCTTCACTTTGTATTTTGAGGTGAAATGAGTTTGTATCGATGTATAATCTGGATTTTGAGACCATAAAGCTAGTGATGCGGGAACATCGAGCAACGGGATATCTTTATGCTAATGTACCAACAGGAATCGGGGGATTGCAAGGCCCTTGCCGTATACACATACGGCTATCAAAAGGTGAAGTTATCTCTTGCGCCGTAGTGGGAGCTAATGGACAAAAACTACCTGAGAAAGAAGCCGTTTCACGGCTTACCCGGCTGGGAAGACTGCAATGGGAGTTCGTAGCACAAGGCGAAACAGAACCTGTGCTGCCTTTCTCCCCAACACAAGATGAAACCTCTCTCTTCCCACAACGAACGCTATATCTGGACCAACGTCAGATGCAATTCTGGCCCCGTTTGCACAGGTCGGTATTTGCTTTGGCAGATGGGACAAGGAGTTCGGTGAAAATTGCAGAGATTCTTTCAGTTGGACCAGAGGTAGTCGAGCGGGTCTTACGCGACTTACAACTACAAGGGATGATTGTAATGGGAACAAACACATCAAGAAACCATCGGAACGGAAGGGAACATTAGTAATTAAGATAGATATGAGCATGACCTTTAGTCAAGAAAGGATGGCTATTGTATGAAGTATCCTTCACCGCAGGGAATAGAGGTTACACCAGGCAGTCGTGTGCCTGAATATTTAACAACAAAGCATCGAGAAGTAGCTTTTTTAAACTGGTGGTATCGCATAGCTTCTCCACCAGCTCCCCCCGACACTGCTTCTTTCCAGGAGAGAACACATTTTCACCGTGGAAGAACGGGAAGCCAGTTATTACCAGTACTCTACTTATTCCTCATTGTTTCCCTGCCCACAGGTTTTTTTGGGACAGCCTTCTCTTCTACTTCTACCGTCAGCGTCGCCAACTTTTTGGGTATATCGGTATCAACTATCGTGGTCTCCATCGCCGGGTTGCTAGCACTGGTCATCGCAACCATCTTTAACCGCATGGGGATGGTTAATCTTGCAGGTAGCATTGTTGTAGTGACATTTATGGCTAGCCCAATGGCAAATATTGTGCTGACCCCTGGTGGACTGAACATGATTGACCTGTTGTTGTATGGCCTGCTAGTCCTGCCACTGGTATGTGCAGTATCATTTCTACCCCCCATCTGGGTATTTGTGGTAGC
>DAOTVZ010000099.1:0-7648 GCA_034436045.1 Ktedonobacteraceae bacterium
ATAAAATCGCGGCTTCGGCGAATCGTCGGGCGCGTGGCCCAGCCCCTCAGCCTCCCACTGCTGTTGCCATTTGTTCTCAATTTCTTTTGGATTATACCTGGTGCGAGTAATCATAATTCCTCCCCGCTCATATATCGCCGTTCCAGGGTACCCTGTGCCAGCTCTACGAATGGTGTCCAACGTCAGGTTATGAACGATATACAACGCTGTAATAAACGCCAACAAAAAAGCCCTTCATCCACAAGGGACGAAAGGCCATTCCGTGGTACCACCCTTATTTTCGCTTTCAGAGAGATACAGCCAGTACCAGATAATGAGGTGGACCTGAGGGGACTCGAACCCCTGACCTCCTCCATGCCATGGAGGCGCTCTCCCAGCTGCGCTACAGGCCCATATACGAATGGACTGTATGGTGCTGGTACTCAGCGCGTAGAGCTTCTGAAAGCTACTCTTCATTCTGCGCGATAACGGGCGTTCCGACAAGGACTAGCATGCTCGCCGGTACTCATGCACATGAGGTACATTTGTACCTTTGACCATCGTCACCCCTGTAGCTCACAGGCGAGTTCAGTCTGTAATTGTAGCCTTGCACCAACCGGCCACTCTCTGCAAAGGGCCAGACCTACTACTCCTGCTCGTCGCTGCTACGTGTCTGTACTATAACATAAACGTTTGCGATTTGCAAGGTATCAGTAAGAAATATGGTACAAGAGTGGAGATGAGGGGGCTCGAACCCCTGACCTCGACAGTGCGATTGTCGCGCTCTCCCAACTGAGCTACATCCCCGTGCCGCGTATGATAATAGCATATTGTCGCCATCTTGTAAAGGGGTTTTGCCCCAACATTTTCAGAGCATGTGAAGTATCTATCAGGAAGATAGGGCCGCTGTCAACCCAGAAATTTTTAGACGACTTTCTCCTCGTCCACTTTGTATTTGCGTAATTTTATCCATTGTTTCCTCATCTCCAAAAATCTCCCCAGATAAGCTACGCTAGATTTGCTCGAAACGACGGGGCATCTCAAAGTAAGTACATATTAAAATTTTATAAAGATTTCTTTAAGGTACTGTAGAGCTTGTTTTTCCAAAAATCTTGTGGTACTGTAAGAGCAATAGCTGATCAATAGACAAGGCCCGTGATGACCAGCAGGATGGGGGGGGAGGGACAAATTCAGTACGAAATGTATAAGAGCTAAAGTGGGCTATAGTGACGCATGGCAAAGAGCAAAAAAGAGAGTGAGATAAAAATAGTGATCAAGGAGGCGGAGTTGCAAAATTTACTTCCTCCCGGCTACAAACTAGAAATCAATGAGGTGGCCAGGATAGTGAATGTTCTAAGTACTGATCCACCTCACATTATTGCACAGCAACAATTCACGAAAAGCGAGTGGAGTGTCCTTATATCACTTCTCACCTTCTACCCACACTATGCGCCCTATGAGAGCCTTCTTACACACTTTACCTCATTTTCCCTCGCAGAGAGTCGAAAAAGAATACAGGAAGCTCAGCTAATCGGCTCAAAAGCATTAAGACAAGAACTTAAGCCAGTATATCGTGCCATATCCGGGATACGATCTAAGCTCAATAATTTAACCCCTTTTCTAAAGATAGCTCTTATTCCTGATGCCGGGTATGCTATCACAACCAGTATTCACAACCGTAATCCATGACGTGAGTATATCATGCCTTAAATTTGTTTCCTCATTTCTTATAAAATCAGGAAATAGTCCATTAAAAATTTCCTCTTGACCCCTGATTTATAGCGATCTAATTCCCTCAAAAGACAGTTACAAATCCTCTTAAAGATAGGTGTAAATTGCCTCATTAACCCCATAACGCAGTGTAGACTTTGTTTTAAGATCTTAATCAACGAAGGAGATGTTGAAAGAAGAACTTCTGCTAGAAATCCACCCTATCTACTGTGTCGTCAGATCTGAACAGAAGCTCGGTACACTTCTGCTCTAGTAAACAGGAGGTTTCCATTCATGCGTACCCGAAACACATATATTTCTCCCTCAAAGCGCGTCCTATCACTCATACTGTGCTTCACAGTGGTTGCTATCGCTCTGGTTCTTTTACTTGGATCCACTCCATCAGTACAGGCTGCAAATACAGGTAGTCGGCATTATATAGCCAATCCTGCCACATTTGTAGTAAGCGGGGGGAACAAGATTATCTTCGCTGCCAACAAAACGGGGCCACACGCTGCAACCTGGACATGTGGCCTTCAGGCATATGGGGCAAAACTAACATCCAATTCATTTTGGGGATTGGGATGGATGGACTGCTCCCAATCGTTAGAAACCATCGATATGACAGTGTACGCTATTTACTGCCAACCTGTTCTCTGGGGCTGTCTCTGGTTTGTGCAAGGACAAATGGGGAAGGGATGCACATACAACAACATATCTGCGAACACAAGCTATTGGTGTCCAGCGCAGAAGTATTACACCTGGAGCAAAAATGTTGATCCCGGTGAACTTTGGGGAGTTCGCGTACAAGGTAGCGCCTATGGCAGCGATGGTTCTGCTGCTACAGATACTGTCGATCTAGATATCCAATTCTAGCACCTTGCTAACATGCTGGCAGAAAGTCCCTTTTTGACTTTCTGCCAGTATCGAATTTGTAACAAATCTAGTAATAAAATAGAGTAGCTACGTCTTGACAATCTACGATAGTATGATACAATATAGTCCTGAAGTTTTAGAAGAGGAATCTTCGTGACAACCAGCAAGTGACCAGGAGTAGACAATGCCGACCCCTATGAATGCCATCGAGGCGCTAAGTTTTACGCTAACGCAATGGGTAAATATGGCTTTTCCTTCCCCACAGAGAGATAGCGTTACCTTAAATAGCCTGTGGATGATGCTTGCGCACAGCCTATGTGGTTCTCAGGTCGAGAAAGAAAAGCTATTTATGCGGGAAATCGCGCAATTACGTCCGACTTCCAATGCCGGTCTTCCCCCTACACATGCGCTAGAACAAAGGCTCTATGAACTGATTGAGGCAGGGATGCGCGATCTGTTTATTGTCATCGCTGTACGCCAATCAATGGAGCAGCTCATCCCAATTCATTTCTCAGATACGCCCCATGCACTGAATGAGTGGAAACGACTTGCTGATACCACATTGCCACTAAAAATACAGTTTGCTATTCATCCCAATGAAATATCTTCTCCATACAGAATACTTCATGCCAACTAATACAAGGCAATCTTGTGATTTTCCTGTCCACAAATCATCTCATCCGCGCGCAGGTAATCTCACTCGTTACTTTGACCTGTGCCCGATGCTCACCAGCCCAGAAATTATCGAGTGTATGATTGTGGTGCGCGATAATCTGCGCCGCCGTTAGCACGCCGCTATCCTCGGTGGTGTGGGCATCGCCCACCAGCGTCACATCATAGCCCATCGAGAGGGCGCGGCGCGTGGTGGTATCAACACAATAGTTCGTCTGTGCCCCCACAATTACCAGATGTTTGATGCTCTGCTCCTGCAATACATCTTGCAGCGTCGTATCATGAAACGAGTCTGGCGACTGCTTATACACAATCGGCTCTCCTTCGCGTGGTGCGATAGACGAGTCTATCTGCCACTCCTCCGAACCTCGCTCCATCCAGGAATCTTCGTGCTGCACATAAACGACGGGTATGCCTCGCTCGCGCGCTTGGGTGAGGAGTGTCTTCACATTCTCCAGTACACGTTCCTTCTCATACGCGCTCCCAATTACGCCATTTTGCGCATCGATGATCAGCAATGCGGTAGTTGTTGCCATGTGATAGAGTCCTTTCTGCGAAATTTTGTTCTCTTATGTTGAGTTTACACCATAATACGTCCTAATTTGCAAAGAACAATACCCCCTTCTTCACGTTGTCACGCTGCTTTCCATTCATGCATCTTAGTATGTAGCAATAGAACATAAGGGGGACATTATGGAACAAGAATCTTTTTTTACACAGCCGGAAACGGCCTGGTATGAAAAACGACTACGTAAGCAACGTCGGTTTCGGCTTATCACGGGCATCATGATTCTGTGTGCTACACTATTTCTCTTCATCAGCAACCTCATCCATTTTCCCTTCCACGATACCCTGTCTCTCGTGGCATTTGTGATCCTCTCACTGCTCCTGATCTCGTTCGGGGTCAGCGAAATACTGGCTAACTGGGGGCCGGTTCCAGTAGAGAAGATCAATCAACTGCGTCAATATGAGCGATTGACACTGTTTCGACAGGCCCAAGGTCTACTTCCCTGGCAATTCCATCCCTGGGTGCGCGTGGTTGAGCTGCTTCTTGCTACTTTCAGCTTCTGGCTCGCCGCCAGCCATACAGTTCTAGTCACTGCTGAGCGGACACAATGGGTTATGGCCGGAATCTATCTCCTCGCCGGATTCTCGCTGCTGGTCGATGCGCTTTACTTCAAACCGCGATGGGCAAGGCAATTAGCGGCCAGGAGTGCGGCGGAACTCGCCTCACGCTTGAGAATTGGTGAAGCTACTGGAAACCGCCATGCAGATACGGGTATTGAGAGACTTTAACATCCTTATCTTCAGACGCCTACCAAGTCCTTGCAATGTAGTCGGTTTTCGTGTATTCTATTTTAGAACATTTTTCTGCAATGTGAGGCGAATAAGTATGGATACCCTTTGATACTTCTATCGACTTGCACTGGTTTGTTCAACAAAATGAGTAGTTTTTAAAGGCTTTGGCTTCCAATCAAGAAAGCTCTGCTACTCTCACAATGAAAAAACTCAAGGATTTTAAAGTACGCATTTCTGTTCCAAAGGACATCAGGCAACAAGTAAGTTCGCTCAGGAGAAAGCTGGTTACATTACAAAGAAATCTTCTTAGTTTTGATTAGAGCTTCCTGGTATTTTCCCTTTTGAGTTATTCAGGTAGGACTTTTTTTATGCATTTCCCAACCACGCGCGTGCTGACTGTGCTGGAACTGCTGCACACGCATCCATCTGGTAGAAAACGAGGCCAGTATGAAGCTTCCCGTTCGCCGTGTGAGAATCCTCGTCGCCCTCTCTTCTATCCTGCTGATGGCCCTCGTTGTACTGGCGAGCCTCAATTGGTGGCAACCGGCAATCAGCAAGGCATTTCACCTGAATCATTTCGCACATCCTGTACATATTGCTTCCATCGTCTTCACTCATTCACTCCACACAAGTGAGCAAAAAGTGAGTA
The DNA here is from genome assembly GCA_034436045.1 of Ktedonobacteraceae bacterium. GTDB lineage: Bacteria > Chloroflexota > Ktedonobacteria > Ktedonobacterales > Ktedonobacteraceae > H111-94. The sequence goes on from DAOTVZ010000099.1 coordinate 5,186, forward strand.
TCATGCCTTTGGGAGACTCTATCACCTACGGCGCAAACTCGACGAAGTATGGCGGCTATCGCGTCTGGCTCTGGCAGGAGAGCGTCGCGGCAGGCTGGAAGATCCGCTTCGTCGGCTCACAGTCGAGCGGGCCAGCCTCGTTGCCCGATAAAGCTAACGAAGGGCACCCAGGCTGGCGCATCGACCAGCTTTCTGCGCACATCACGGGCTGGCTCGACACCTACCAGCCCCAGATTATCCTGCTGCACATCGGCACCAACGATATTATTCAGGGCTATAGCGTCGCTACAGCGATTGCGCGCCTCAATACGCTGGTCGATCAGATCACCACCATCGAGCCAGACACGACGCTGATCGTGGCACAGATCACGCCCCTGGGCAACCCCACGCTCAACGCGAAGGTGCGCCTCTACAACCACGACCTGCTGGCCTTGATGCAACGGAAAAAGGCTATAGGAAAGCATATCATCGTGGTGGACATGTATGACGCCGTGCCACTTAGCGACATCACCGACCATATTCATCCCAACGACGCCGGTTACAAGCTCATGGCACATGTCTGGTATAACGCGCTGGCGCAACTGTTTACTGCCACGCCGACTCCCGCTATATCTCTTCACAACTCACAGCATGTATCATAGGCATGGGATTGAAAAGTACCGCATTACTTCCTCTCGGCGGTATTTTCCAGTGAGGAGAGCGCCTCTAGCAGTTCGCGCAGGAAGAGTTCGGCATCGGTAACGAGTCCGGCGGCCTGGAAGGTGCCGCGATCTGCCAGCTTTGTGACTACCGCCGGGTTGATGTCTACTACGACAGTGCGCACAGTGGCTGGTAGCAGGTTGCCGGTAGCGATGGCATGCAGCATTGAAGCCACCATAATCGCCATCTCGACGCCCTTCAACTCCTGACGCATGCGCCGTTGGGCCTCCTGCATATCGTCGATAACCCCCGGCATCGGGCCATCGTCGCGGATGGAACCGGCCAGCACCATCGGCACATTGCGCTTGATAGCTTCGTAGGTGATGCCATCCTTGAGTAGACCCGCCTCAATAGCCTTCTCCAGCGAACCAACAGCGCGAATGGCGTTGATAGCACGCAGGTGATTACGATGTCCACCCTCGACCTGCTCACCGGTACGCAGATCGACGCCGAGCGAGGTACCGAAGAGGGCCGATTCAACGTCGTGCGTGATGATGGCATTACCGCCAAAAATAACCTGCACATAGCCACGCCGCAACAGCTCAGCCACGTAGCGGCCTGCGCCGGTATGGATCACCGCCGGCCCTAGCACGAACAGGATTTTGCCGCCATGAGCGCGCGTCTCCCTCATCTGACGTGCGATCTCGTGAATCGCCAGCACTTTGGCCCTTTCAGAGGAGACGTTGCTCTGCATAAAGGCAAAGGCTTCTCGCTCGCGTCCCCGCTCAAAGGGCTGCACGCGGATTCCACTATGCCCGATAACCACCTGCTCGCCGACCTTTACCTCGTGCATAGGCTTACAATAGGCACGCCGGTGTTCGTAGTCAATGACAATAGCCACATCCATCTCGATATCTTCGACAGGGACCCACTGGCCGTGCAAGCGCACCTTTGTCGGCAGGTTGGTGGTTGAGTAAAAGCGCGGCGGTAAGACACCATCCTGCTCAACCTGGGCCGTGCGCACGTCGTCGGCATCTACAAGAACCGCCCCATATTGCTGTAGTTCGGAAAGAATACGCTCCAACGTCTCTTCATCCGGTGCCTCAACCCGCATGCGCGCGTAGCTCGCATCGGTTTTATGCAAACCAATACGCATATCCTCAACCGTGAAATTGCCCCCACGATCCATGATCGTATCCCAGACACGCGGTAATGTCCACGAATCGATAATATGACCGCTTAGCTCAATTACCTCATGAACTGTGTATGTAGTCATAAGAAACTCTCTTTTCACCATATAAAATTCTTGAAATAAAGGTTGGCTGCCCTTAGTGTAGTCCTCCCATGCGCTCGCTGTCAATCTCAGGCCCTTTCGCCGGTGAACGTCACATTTTTGTATGAGGCGTAGGAAGCAAAACGATGCCTTGCGCTCGCGCCACCTCTGATGGAGAAATCCAACACCCATCACTTCTGGGACAGTGCAACCTTGCATTTATGCCCGAAGAAGCAAAAGCACAAAAAAAGCCCCGCGTTCTACAATGGAACGTGGGGCTTTAATTAGTGTGGAATTGCAACCGCAATAAGCATAATTACCTCAATTTTGCCGTCCCGCCAGCCGTCAACGATGCAATAATGACATATAACAGCAGTATAATTAGGACCTTTTCAGATACGGCTGTGATCTACAGTACGGATAGCTCATCTTGCGAGAAGAAACAAGCCGTTCGATCATTAGGGCCGCTTGGCTACACCTGTTACCAGGCGTCCACCTGCGGTCTATCTACCAGGTCGTCTCCCTGGGATCTTCATCTCTTCACAAGATGG
>DAOTVZ010000100.1:0-7014 GCA_034436045.1 Ktedonobacteraceae bacterium
GGAAAAGGGTATCGGGAGGAGATGATGAAGGTGTACACCTCTATCGCGTCATGGTGTATACCTTTTTTATGCTGATGTACACCATGGGCTATATCTTTAGCAACAAAAAGATACACCGAAGGTGGATGGTACTAAGTAGGTTTGTTGAGTATAAATATTTACGTAGGATACTTTTGAAGAAAGGAGAAATTCATAAGTGCATTACAAAGGTAAAGTCACATATCGAAAATATGGCTACGCCTTCCTTATTGTAATCTTTGTAGTTATAGCTATAGCGATGTATGACAGAGGAAAGAGCCCACAGGAGGATGGTCTGACGCCTTCAATACACTACGTAACTTTGAGTAGACAGCAGCCATGGATTGAATATGGAACATTCCCTGCCAATACTGTCCTACATTGGCGTCAAATCAACTTCAATTATGACAGTAGAGGCATCGATTCTACTAACGGAAAGGAGATTTTGGCTGATATCTGGGTACAAATTGGTGCAAATAGACTCATAGCTGTCTATCATGCCATTTACACTAATCTGAATGGTACCTTTGTGCAAGAGATTTTCGATGACTCGAAGATAAGTATTGTCATCTATAGTAAGGCTGACGTCATTTTTGCACCCAAACCTCTCTCAAAAAATTGGTGTATCGATCAGCAACCATCAAACCCAGATGCCTTACAGTCGCGATTACCAGCATTTATTGACGAATCTGTGCTTGTGAAAGATGGATTCCAGAGGAGTGGAAATACTTTTACTAAGCCGTTTCTTATCACTCCTACACAAGGAAAACTGTATCCCACCGGGGTATACAATGTAGCTGGCACAGTTCAAGTTTGGATTCAAGAAGTGCATCATACAGAATTTACGACAAAAAGAGTCATAGAGTTTGATCAAAATTTTCGAGTATTGCTGGCTAGCAGCAAAACTCAAAATTACGACGGAGTAGTCGAACAGGAGAATTGGGTTGTGCTAGGTTCAGTGTACATTTACAGCTTAGCCCCTAGCTTCAAATCTTTTCTCAGCATGCCATCTCAATTACAGAAAGGATGCCCTACATGATGAAACGATTTTTACTATGTATAGCCATATGCACCTTCTCGGTCGCATGGTTACTGCTTCATCCATTTAGCCATGGACAAATAGCTTACGCTGCTAGTTTCCCTTGCGCCGATTCTGGGCAAGATGGTGGACAGCAATTTTCGGCTCCAACAATATCAAACGGCCCTTACTCCAACGGGCATGGTTCTTACTATGTCGAAGCTTCAGGCTACGACTGCATAGGTTCTATTCCTTACAATTGCGGTCAGTATGGATGTGAAGATTTTCAGGTATACACCGACGGATTTCTTTCTAACGGTGGTGGAGTGTTTCAGGTCAATGACGCTGGTCAAGGCCAGGAAAGCTGCAATGGTAGCGCCTATGGAACAAGAGCCACTGCTGGTGGCTGGAACAACGGTTCTCAAGCTACTACATCAATCTTCTACTTCACGGTTGCTGATTGTCAAACTGATCACGAATATCGTCTCGTGTCACAACACGGCGCTCAAATGTATAGTGGTCAAGTTGCTATAGAGACACTGTGCGTGTACCCTACATCCGGCGATGGGTCATGTTAGCCTTCAAGGATGCCTGGTTTAGGCACAGCACCATACAACCTTAGTCACAAGCGCAATCTTATCATCACATTGAAAGATTTCTCAGGAATATTGAGCAACCTTTCATTATGAAATAAGGTTGCGTATAATCTATTCAGAAACCAGCCGTGCCCTCTTAATATGAGGAGTACCAGGAAGCCATGTCTGGGAGGACATTGATGGCAGAGAAACGTAAGAATTGTTCGGACGAAGAAGTCACTATTGTCGATTTAGAACCTGCCGAACATCCCCATCTATTGATTACTCTTCAAATGAGAACGAGTCAGTTCTTACTTAGCCATAAAAAGATAGTAATACGTTTATTACTTCTTTTAATCCTTTTTGTCATTATAATTATATTACTTGATCTTTCTCCAAGCCGTGTTCTATGGTTGAGTAAAATCAGTGGCGTTCCTCTTGATGCTGTTACATTGAGAATACAAGGTAGAGTTTTGTATGCACAGCGCAAAATAGACGGCACACCTTTATGGCATGCTACTTTGGATAGTGTTCCTGCCGAGCCTCCACAAATAGCTGATAATACTGTCTATGCACTTTCCGAAAATAACATTCTTTACGCTTTTAATGCGCTGCATGGTACACTTTTGTGGCACTATCACATTGGAGACTTTACTACCTTCCGACCGATAGCGGTAAATCATATTCTTTACGCTGCCTCGCCATCTGGTGTTATAAAAGCGTTGCAAATTAATAACGGGCATTCACTATGGGAAACGTCGCTACCAGGGAAGGTTACTAATAATCTGCTATTAAAAAATAATACTCTCTACATCTGCATAAACGGAAATATAATTTACGCGCTAAGAGCTACGGATGGGTCTCTTCTCTGGAAATATGCCTCCCCGTCTATGATTACAAGCTCACTCATAGCAATGGATGGCACAGTATACTACAGCATTCGCAATAATACAATCATCGCACTAAACGGCCAGGATGGAACACTGTCATGGCAGAGACAGATAGACAGCATTGTTTCTGGCACGAGCAGAACAAATTTCATTTTCGGTTTCAACAATATAGTGTTGTACATAAGTAGTAATATAAACACTGAATATGGAGATATTCATTTAATTGCAGTAAGGCCATCTAATGGCTTACCTCTATGGCAGAAGAGGATCAATACATTCTCTATTGTTTCTTCCGTTTTCTCCGAACAAGACGTGTACATATTAACATCGGACGGAACATTGCTTGCATATAAGAGCAATTCAGGGGAACTTCTCTGGCTGGCTCATCTGGGAAACGCTTATACGTTATCATTAGCAATGCAGCAGGAATACATCTATATCTATGCTGTAGATGGAGCTTGTAACGTGCTAAATGCTACCAATGGGAAATTCCTTCTTCATTACAGGACAAATTTTCGGGTATCTTCTCCTACCATCATAGGCAATCGAGTTTATGTCATGATTCCTGGATCACAAATCAGGCAAATACAATATTATTCAGGGATTGTTGCTTTTAACGCGGAAACAGGAGAAATCCTCTGGTGCTATTTGACGTTTACACCTCTTTCCGAACCTACTTTTGCTAACAATAGTATCTATGCAGATGATATTCAAGGAGCTATCTACGCCTTCAATGCAAACAGTGGTGCCCTGATCTGGAAACGCTAGAGAAACAGGCAAGCAACGCTCTACACCTCATCAGGCCGTGATTTTGTAGCGGTGATAACCGTAGTATAATACTGTAAATACATAGAGCCACTTCGGTCTGTCTTGCTATGACATAAGGAGAAATGTATACTTCAGAGTCATGTCAGGCCACTGCTTCTCTGCTCCCTTTTTTTCCTGCTCCTTCTCTCTGCCTGTGTGCAGGAACCGTTGCCTTCTCAAACTGAAACTCCTGGCCCGATGCAGCCTGCCACACTGGCCATACTCCAGCAGAGACCGCTCCATATTCCCACGCTCTCACCTGGGCAGGCATGCCCTGTAGCACCCGTCAGGCGAGTGGTTTCCAGTTTTGGAATCGCCATCGGTGATGGCCCTGTCTACGCAGACATAGGGTTGGAGCAGCCTTCCCAACATCCTATTCTGTATTTCGTTAACGCGCAATATTTTATGAACAGCCAGGGCCATGGTTGGGGAAGAGCAAAAATTATTCGTCCTGAGGTCCTGAGTATCACGGCCATCTCCTCACACGAGGCCGACAACTCGACGGATCACATCTAGTCCGTTTTGGTTTGACCGCAGATCCTGAAATTGCTCTGGATGTTACACTGGAGGATGCTCAACCCTGGTATAACTACCCCTCGGAGACGCGCTTGCAGGCCCCTGGCTGTTATGCTTACCAGATAGATGGAACGAACTTTAGCCAGGTACTCGTTTTTCAAGCAGTTGTCAAAAACCCTACCGTTTGACCAGAGGGCCGGGCAGGCATTTAATCCCTCTTCGCCCGTTTCACCACCGGACTGGTGGGCATCAGTTCGGCGGGCACCAGGGTAGCATCCTGGCGGCGCAGGGCCGGGCGTTTGAAGGCCGGTGGGCGCTCGATGCGACCCTCGCGGCGCTCCCGGTCGAGCTTGTAGCGATAGGCGGCGTGCAGGATGTATTCGGCGACCGAGACGACCTTGCGCGGCACACCGTAGAAACTGGGGAAGTCATTGATGTCCACTACCATCAACCCCTGTGGCGTTTCCAGCACGTCTACCCCGTACAGGTCTAGCCCGAAGACACGCCCGACCCGTTGCGCCAGCCGCAGCATGGGACGACTGACAGGTATCTCCTCTTCCTGAATCTCTCCATGCAGAGGCGAGGACTTGATGATGGCGTGCACCTCCTGACCGGTGACGTAGAGCTTGATGTCGTAGCCGGTATTCTCCACATAGCGCATGGCCAGAAAGTAGCTCTGCGGGTCAAGTGACGCAGAGAGGGCCTCCATCTCCTGCGGACTGTTTACCTTGTGAATGTCCTGCATGGCACTGCCGTTGCTGGGCTTGACCACGACGGGATAAATATCGTGTGGCACTTTGACCAGCGCACGCGGATGACCCACAAAATAGGTGAGCGGAAAGGGAATGCCGTGCGCCTGCCCGTAGGCGACGGCCACCGCTTTGTCGCGGATGAGGCGGATGGCGCGCGAATTATTGATGGTCGGAATTCCCAGTGCCTCCGCCACTTCCAGAATGGTCAGTCCTGGCCCATCGGAGACAGTTTTCAGGATATAGGCATCATAATGATTGAGTGTAAAGTTCGCCAGGTTGGTGACGGCGGCATAGGGCTGGAGCACATCGACCTCATGCCCCCACTGTCTGAGCTGCTCAATCACCGCCGTCGGCATCGGTTTGTGGACATATTTTTCTTCCAGAATAAAGCAGAAGCGCATCGACAACTCCTTCACAGGTGTCAGCGATTAAGATGGATGGTTTTCCCCGCGACCCGTGTTCTGTAAATAGAGATAATTTAGCCATAAGTATACGCCGAATTGAGCCGCTTGACTATGATATCGCTAACATTTATAGGGGGCATGGTATAATACATGGTATGAGGGATAACCACAAGTACAGAGTGGAAGGTAGAGCCTGCCTTCCACTTTTTCTAGACCCACACTTCGCGCCACACGTGAGTGCTACCTGCTGGCCGCCGGATAGCGTCCTATGGGTCAGGTAGCACTTCTGGTATAGCAGTTGCATCTGTGAAAAGGGAAGTGCTATAGTATGCGTGGGTCGCGCGCACCTGAATGCAGCGTCACGAGGTCTCTATCGCGCGGGGGATGCTCGTACATGCATTGACCCACATGTTGGTAAATGAAGCTTCTTTTATATAGTACTGCATCCATGGATGCAGTAACTTGTATAGTATAATAGTGATGTTTGTATCGTGTTACCCATATTTGGAGCTTCGCGTTATCATGGATCATAGATGAGGCATGACGCAACGCGAAGCGGATGTATGATAAGGCGTAAATAGGAGTGTTCGACATGAAGATAAAAAACATTGTAACAACCGGGTTGGTTCTTGGCGGCGCGCTCGGCGCGATGGCTATTTATAATAAAATTACAGAGACGATGGCGGGCGAACTGGATACCGCTCTGACCGGTGAAGAGCGCCGCTATCCCTGGAAAGACGGCGATATGTTCTATCAGGTTAAGGGGGCACGTGATGCCAAACCCCTGCTGCTGGTGCATAGCTTCGGCCCCGGTGCCTCGTCCTACGAGTGGCGTAAGAACATCGATAGTCTGGCACAGGAGTTTCGTGTCTACGCCATCGACCTGCTCGGCTTCGGCCTCTCGGATCGTCCGGCTATCGATTATACGGCGGAAACCTATATTGACCTGATCAGTGACTTTATCCGCGAGGTTATCGGCAAGCCCACTACTGTCGTTGCGCACGGCCTGTCCTGCGCCTATGTTATCTCCGACGCCTTCCGTCATCCACAGCTCTTCGAGCGTCTGATCCTGCTGACGCCGCCACCAACGATCCTGCAAGAGTCCATGCCGGGACCGCTGAGCGCTGCCGCGCGCTTTGTGCTGCGCATGCCTGTCATCGGTGAGTTCATCTACAACATGCTTAGCTCGCGCAAGGCCATTCGTGGTTATTATGATGTGCAGGGCTACCACAATCCTGGCCTCATCACCGACGAACTGGTTGAGTACGTCTACACCAGTGCGCACCAGTCCAATGCGCGCTACGCTCAGGCTTCTCTGCTCACCGACTACCTGACCATGGATGTCCACGAGCCGTTCGCTCGCCTCCAGATGCCGGTCGTCATCGTGCTGGGCCGCGAGGGCGTGCTGACCCCCTCCGAGGCCAGCGAGGCATTCAAGCGCGTCAATCCACGCATCGAGGTACGCATTCTCGACAAGTGCAGCGGTCAGGCCCAGGATGAGCAGGCCACCGCCTTTAACAATCTCGTCAAGGAATTTGCAGGCGCTCACGTCTAATTTCATGCAGCGCAACAAGCTCATAAACAAATATACTACTGCAAAGTGATGTATATTTGTTTATGAGCTTGTTTGTGCTATATTAATTGCCGGAACTACTTTCGACCGCAATCTGCTCCTGACGCTGCTGACCACTCAAGGCAATCTTGCGTGGACGACTGCCTTGCGCAAAAGGAATGTTTAGCGTCAACATGCCATGCTCCAGTCTGGCTTCCACATGTTCCGCATCGACTGGACGCCCAAAGGTAATAGTGCGCTCGAACGTTCCAGAAGTAATCTCGCGCAAGAGCCAGCTCTTGCGTGGCCGTTGCTCTTCCTCACGTCGTTCCTCACCCTCTGGCTCCTCATCAGCAGGCGGGAACCTGCCTCTAATGGTCAACGTATTCTGCTCCAGTGTTATATCAACATTCTCAGGCCGCACACCGGGAAGACTGACACGCACGGTGTAACCTTGCTCGGTTTCGCACACATCCATGGGG
>DAOTVZ010000101.1:0-8086 GCA_034436045.1 Ktedonobacteraceae bacterium
CTCAGGGCTTGACCAACAAAGAGATCGGTCAGCAAGTCTTCTGGAGCGAGGTGCAAGTCAAACGCAAGATGCAGGATATTTATCGCAAGTTGAATGTCACCGACCGGGCGCAGGCCGTCGCCGAAGCCATCCGCCATAGCCTGATCTAACCTTAAGAACATGTAAAGAAAAGTACCGTAAGGAATCGGGCTGCCATTTTTTGGCGTAAACCGCCATATCTGGAATAGAGTGGTACGAGTAAATAGTTCTAGCACGTAGAATGAGGTTGCCTCTCGCTACAGGCAGGGGGATTGTGTGAGTCGATGGTTTAGACTTACCTACTATCATTCATCGTATCAATCTAATCGAGAAGAGGTTTCAGTCATGGCTGTTATTCCTGACAAGTTCAAGGATTTACTTCAATCAAAGGCGCTGGCTCATGTAGCCACCATTGGGCCGCATGGCGAGCCACAAAGCAATCCCGTCTGGTTTGGCTGGGATGGGGAGCATATTCTGTTTAGCCAGACAAAAAAACGTCAGAAATATCGCAATCTTCTGCGCAATCCATACATCGCACTTTCTATTGTAGACCCCAACAATCCCTACCGCTACCTTGAAGTGCGCGGCAAGGTGATACGCATTGATGAAGACCCCAACCTGAACTTCATCAATGCGATGGCCAAGAAATATCTGAACCAGGATGTCTACCCCTGGCACCAACCCGGTGACGAGCGCGTCGTTATCGTTGTTGAGCCAGAACACATTACCACAATGGGCTAAAGCCAGATAGTACCCATAAGCAGCGCGACATGGCAAGCGTGCGGCATTGTTCCTACCATGATACTTGTCATCATAGCATGGGCAATATCGCGCGCATGCCATATCTCGTGCCTGCCCAGCCTCACGGTATTTGCCAACCCAAACAAACCTCATTTAATGCATGTTTAAGCAGAAGAGAGCATACTTGGATGTGTTTCCCTCAATGGGGAACTATGAAGGCTACCTTTTACCAGAGACACTTCGGAAGGAAACACCTATTGCAATGTCACAACTTTTAAATACTCTCAATCTCAATGGAGCACATATTCATCTCTTACTTAACCATGTTCCCATCCTGGGCGCATTTTTCCTCACTGCGTTGTTTATCGTAGCGCTGCTCTTCCGCAACACCTTTCTGCAAAAGGTTTGCCTGTGGGGGCTGGTTTTCATCGCACTCTCGACCGCCGTCGTTTACTGGACAGGCGGGCGCGCCGTCCCATACTTACAGGGTGTACCCGACGTTTCCCAATCGGCGCTGCTGGCACACGAGCAGGCCGCGAAGATCGCGCTGGTGATGATGTTCTTTACAGGCATTACCGCGCTGGGTGGGGCGCTCTACTATAGTTTCCGTCCCAAAATTTCGCGTCTCATGCTCACAACGGTGATGATTATTCTGCTTGTGAACTGTGTCGTCTTTACCTACGTTGGTTTTCTCGGAGGCCAGATAACTCATCCAGAAATTCGTGCCCCACAGACCGCGCCAGCCGTTATAAAGAAACACTAGTGTTTTTTAAGCGGTACAAATCAAATAAGGAACGGGTCTCTTGAAACAAGCACGTCTACAGATCGGTCTGGCATTCATCGGCTTCGTTGTTATCGGCATCAGTGGAGGGGCCAATGGCGTCCTCTTGCCCAGCCTGAGTAGCTACTATCGGGTCGATAACACGGTAATAGGGCTGATTTTCATTACCTCTTCGGTCGGCTACTTTCTTTCAGCTTTTACCAGTAGCCTGCTGCTGGAGAAATTGGGCCAGCGTATGTTTCTCACGATGGGCACGCTGGCCTTTCTGCTCGGCACGCTGATCTTCACGCTCGAACCCCCTTTTATCGTCATTCTGGCGACACGTTTCCTGATCGGCTTCGGGATCGCCATCATTGAAACGGGCCTGAACGCCTTTATCGTGGAGTTTCGCAGCACCAGTATGATGAACTCGCTACATGCCTTCTTTGGTGTGGGATCGCTCATCGGCCCGGTAGTCGCCGCCGCCATGCTCAGCGTCTGGCAATGGAACAGCGTTTATATTCTGCTCAGCCTGATCTGCCTGCTACTGCTCGTCGGTTTTTTCACTATTTTCATTCCCCGGCCTGCTACACTTAGCAGTAGTAAGAAGCCTAAAAAAAGCGAGACTTCGCAGGCTCAGTCGCAACAGAATATTTTGATTGCCGCGCTCAAGCTGCCTGTTGTGTGGCTGGCCGCCCTGTTTCTACTCCTTTACACCGGCGCAGAAGTCAGCCTGGGCAACTGGAGCTACAGCTTTTTGACTGAGGGACAACACCTGCCAGACCTGTTCTCCAGTACGGTCGTTAGTGGTTTCTGGCTCGGTCTGACAATGGGACGTTTCGTCTTGAGTGCGTTATCCGAGCGCTTTGGCTTGAGTCCGGTGAGATTGATCTATCTTTGCATTGGCGGCGTAGTGCTGAGTTCGCTGGCGATCTGGTTCGTGCCACTCAGCGCACCAACTGCGGTCAGTTTCTGTTTGCTTGGCCTGTGTCTCGGCCCCATCTATCCCACTACCATCGCGCTGGTACCCAGGCTGGTTTCCGACCGTCTCATCGCCAGCGCTATCGGCTTCCTGGTGAGTCTAAGCACGGTTGGTATCGGACTCTTACCCTGGCTGGCGGGTACACTGATTCAACTAGCGGGTTTCTGGTCTCTCTTACCTTATATTATTGGGCTATGTGGACTGATGCTTCTGTTCTGGTGGGCAACATTTCGCCGCAGTTCGCCAGCACAGCCGAAGGCGGCGAAGGCCGATGGGACAGCCAGTCTGCCTCTATAGTGAGCTGCCGAGGCGACACGCGCTGCAAGCAACCGGCAGGCTGTGGGCCGCGAGCGCGTAAAATAGCCTGCCATTCAGGCTCCAACACGGCCTGAATGGCAGGATCATAACTGCTGAGCGCGGCCAGGTGATCAAGTGCGTGGGCCAGCACCTCTGCCGGGGCAAGCTGTTCCGGCGCACGGTGATGCTGACCATGCCGCATCCTGATCGCGCCTATCGGCTCAAAGCAGACCTGCGGAGGCGCACCTGCTGTACTCCATGTATTCTGTGGTAACACCACGAGGTAGGTGAGGATAATCTGATCGCAGGCCGCATTATAGCGCCAGGACGTGGAATGCACAATCGTGCGCTGCATATCGATAGCGTCACCAAAGGTTGCCGTGAGGTGATGAATAATCACCTCATTGGGATGGCACGTCGACTGATGGTGGATCATCCAGGGCTGATACTCCTGGGTATAATACTCGCGCAGCAGCACCGGTTGTTGCGCGATAAGTGTAATTGGGAATATCTCATAGAGAATATGCGTCATCTTCGTTTCTTTTCCCCTTCTTGCAACAGGCACAACGACACTATGGCTCATGAACAACGAAAAACATCAACGGCAGAGACAGCGCAATGGTACAATTGGTAGGTCAGGCAAGCTTAGTGAAGGGGACAACAGCTCAGATGGTATGTGGAGGAACAGCAGAGGAGATGACAATGATTACTTTGTAGATAGATGATTCCGTCATCAAATGGCCCTGCTTCAGCAAGTGGCGCTGCTAATGAATTTTGCCTCATAAACACATACTCCTGATACTCTTTGTTAGAAAGCATTGTAACCATTGTAGGTATCTCTGTCAATAGCCAGGACGAGCAATGTGCGTTTACCCGACGGGAATGCCCGGTGTGCTTATCCTTAACCCGTTGTTATATAATAGTAGAGGAGCAACCATAGCTGATCCATAGAGCATCCTTCGCGATGACTACCACTCCTGCATTACTACGCAAAAAGGACTGTGTTATATGGCTTACAAAGATGTATTTGGAGCGCGGTCAACACTGGACAGTAACAAAGGCCCTGTCACGTATTATCGCCTGGACGCCTTGAGCAAGCAAGGCACTCAGGACATCCACCGCCTCCCCTATACCGTCAGAATCCTGCTGGAAAACCTGTTGCGTCACCTGGACGGCGAACTGGTCACAGAGCAGGACGTGCTGGCACTGGCAAACTGGCAACCGGGGAAAGCTGCCACCTCCTCCGGCGAATATCCATTTATGCCGGGGCGTGTCCTCATGCAAGATTTTACCGGCGTGCCCGCCGTAGCGGACCTGGCTGCCATGCGTTCCGCCGTCGCCCGCATGGGGGGCGATCCGCAGAAGATCAATCCGCTGGTACCTGCCGATCTGATCATTGACCATTCCGTTCAGGTCGATGTCTTCGGCTCGACCCTGGCTTTTCAGCGCAACGTGGAACGTGAATACGAACGTAACGCAGAACGTTATGCTCTACTTCGCTGGGGTCAACAGGCTTTCCGTAATTTCCGCGTCGTGCCCCCTGGCACCGGTATCTGCCACCAGGTCAACCTGGAATACCTGGCTACTGTGGTCATGACCAGGCAAGAAGATGGTGAGACGGTGGCCTATCCCGATACCCTCATCGGCACAGACTCGCATACCACCATGATTAACGGCCTGGGTGTGCTGGGCTGGGGCGTCGGCGGCATCGAGGCCGAGGCCGCACTGCTTGGGCAACCGCTCTATCTCCTCACGCCGGAAGTGATCGGCATGCGCCTGACCGGATCACTACCGGAAGGCGCGACTGCAACCGATCTGGTGCTAACGGTAACACAGATGTTGCGCAAACGCGGTGTGGTCGGCAAATTCGTCGAGTTTACCGGCCCCGGCCTGAGCCAACTAGCGCTTGCCGACCGCGCGACCATCGCCAACATGTCACCAGAGTTCGGCGCAACCGCAACACTTTTCCCCGTCGATGCCGAGACACTGCGCTACCTGCGTGAAACCGGGCGCGACACAGAACTGGTCGAGCGCTATACAAAGGCACAGTATCTCTTCCGCACCGATGATGCGCCGGAACCACAGTTCGACGACTTGCTTGAATTGCATCTCGACACGATTGAGCCTAGCCTGGCCGGTCCGCGCCGCCCACAAGACCGCGTGTTAATGAAAGATCTGAGCAAGGCTATTCGCGCCGCCTATCCCGACCGTTTCGAGAACGGCGCGACACAAAAAGAGGCCGACAAGATGCTAAGCGAGGGCGACCGCACCAACGGCCTCAGCGTGCATGGACAGCCGAAAAAGCGCGACACACTGGTCGAAATCGGTGGCGTGCAGACCCATGTTGGGAATGGTTCGGTTGCCATTGCTGCCATCACCAGTTGCACCAACACCTCTAACCCTTCGGTCATGATCGCCGCCGGTCTGCTGGCAAAACATGCCGTCGAGCGCGGCCTGTCGGTGAAGCCGAGCGTCAAGACCTCGCTGGCCCCCGGCTCGCGCGCCGTCATCGACTACCTGACCAAGGCCGACCTGATTCCGTACCTCGAAGCTCTGCGCTTCCATCTTGTTGGTTTTGGATGTACAACCTGTATCGCCGAAGGCACGCCCGTGCTGCTTGCCAACGGCACCGCGCGGCGCATCGAACAGATGCCACGCACTGGCGGGGCAACGCTGCTCGCTCCTACGTCAGATGGCAAATTAGGGACAGCTATACAGTCCGAGATGATGATTCAGGGAGAGCGCGAATGCATCTCGCTCGTTTTGCAGGATGGGCGCACACTGACCTGCACTCCCGATCATAAGATTCTCTGTGCGGATGGTCGCTGGGTACGTGCTGACGAACTCGTCATGGGCCAGGATCGCATCGTGGTTGGCCTCGAAGCCCCACTAGACGAACCGGGCGAGGACGAAGCTGGCTACACGCTGCACGTAGGCAATCTGATATTCACGATGGACACCCCCCACGAACGTCAACGTACCCTGGCATTCGCGCGCCTGCTCGGCTATCTACTCAGCGATGGCTCCATTAGCCTGCTGGGGCAAGGACGCATACACGTCGGGCAAGCGATGGATCGTGAGACAGTCCTCAATGATATTGAGCTACTCACCAACCGACGCCCTGCTGCCACGCGCTATGATGAGCGGAAGTGGACGATTGTGCTACCCAAACCGCTCACCGACGCTATTAACAAGCTGCCTGGCGTGCGCACGGGACGAAGAATACAGCAGGCCCCAACACTTCCGTCCTTCATTGTGGATGAACATTGCCCTATTGCCATAGTACGCGAGTTTCTGGGTGGGCTGTTTGGTGCCGACGGTCACGCGCCCGTCTTGCATCGTTGGGGTAAACACGAAGATGATGCCACGCTTGAGCCGCCAGCCTATTCGCAGAGTACCATACCGGAGCATGTAGAGACGCTCAAGCAGGTTATGGGTAGTATAGTTCGCATGCTAGCGCGCTGTGGGGTAAAGACCGACGGGGCTAACATTTACGAGTACCCTACACGCCATGCTCCCTCTTCGTATCCAGCCGCGCAGGATGGCCTTGCGCGCATAGAAGTTCGCCTGGAACTGCCGGATGGACTCTCTTTCGTGGAGCGTGTAGGCTTCCGTTATTGCATAGACAAGGCGCTGCGAGCTAGCGCTGCGGTGGTTTACTGGCGTCTGATAGAACAAATTCACCAACAACGTCTCTGGATGTCGAAGCGCCTGGAGGAGTTGCACCAGACTGATCGCACGCTCTCCTTCTCCCATGCGCCTAAGCAGGCTGCATTGGAATTGTTGGAACGCGAGCCAGTCGTCGCTTCCCACTACGCGCTATTGGAAGGCAGCGACCGCTTTTCGCGCCTGCCCCAACCGACGGCACGCAAGTTCCAGCCCCTGCATAGAGTCGCAGCCGACTTCCCATCACCCGTTAAGGTGCTAAGCCAGATTGGCGCGCGCGAGTGGTTCGCACCATTGCGTTCACGGGAGGATACAGAGATTGCAAAACGCTACTGCGTAGAGAAGGAGGCGCTTACACTACCGACACTCGCACTCCAGGTAGTGGAACGACGCCCTGCCGGGAAACGGGCGGTGTTCGACCTGGCGGTAAACAACTTGCATGCCTTCGTGGCCGGTACCATTGCCGTCCACAATTGCATCGGTAATAGTGGTCCATTGCCGGAGCCGGTAGCGCAGGCAGTGCAAGAGAACGATTTAGTAGTAGCAGCGGTATTAAGTGGCAATCGCAACTTTGAGGGACGCATCCATCCACAGGTGCGCGCCAGCTTCCTGGCCTCGCCGCCACTCGTCGTCGCCTACGCGCTGGCAGGCACGGTGGATATTGACCTGACGACGCAGCCACTTGGCACCGATGTCAACGGCGAACCAGTCTACTTGCGCGATATCTGGCCCAGCCAGGAAGAGATCCGCGACCTTGTGACAAAGACAGTTACACCCGATGTCTTTTCTCGCAACTATGCCAGCGTCTTCGAGGGCGACGAACACTGGCGTGCCCTGACCAACTCGACCGGCCCGCTCTTTGCGTGGGACCCGAACTCCACCTATATTCAGGAACCGCCCTTCTTCCAGGGTATGTCACAGGAACCTGAGCCGGTCAAGGATATTCATAACGCGCGCGTGCTGGTCATGCTGGACGACTCTATCACGACCGACCACATCTCGCCAGCCGGTAGCTTCTCGGCTGACAGTCCTGCCGGTCGCTATCTGCTGGAACGTGGCGTGCAACGACGCGACTTCAACACCTATGGTGCCCGTCGCGGCAATCACGAGGTCATGATGCGCGGCACCTTCGGCAACATTCGCCTGCGCAATCGTCTGGTAGAGGGCAAAGAGGGCTACTACACTATTCATCTGCCCGATGGTACCCAGACAACCATCTACGAAGCCGCCATGCAGTATCAGCAAGAGGGCGTGCCCCTGCTGGTCATTGCGGGCAAAGAATATGGCTCCGGTAGCTCGCGTGACTGGGCCGCCAAAGGGCCACAACTGCTCGGCGTGCGTGCTGTGATTGCCGAGAGCTTCGAACGCATTCACCGCAGCAACCTGGTCGGCATGGGTATCCTGCCCTTGCAATTTAAGGATGGCCAGAACAAAGAGTCATTGCAGTTGACCGGGCGCGAGGTATACGATATCGTTGGCCTGGAGCAAGGATTGAAACCCCACCAGGACGTTACGGTTAAAGTTACGCGCGAGGATGGCTCCAGCTTCACCTTCCAGACGCTGGCCCGCCTGGACAGCGCCATCGATGTCGTCTACTACCAGAATGGTGGCATCCTGCAAAC
>DAOTVZ010000102.1:0-23430 GCA_034436045.1 Ktedonobacteraceae bacterium
CGATCAGACCAAAATTATAGATGGCGAGCGCCAGTGCGGGCAACAGGAACTGGCGTCTGCTATTGAGAATGGCCGTGACGACGGTGCCCGCTCCCAGGATGAACGGCTGGAAGAGCATGATGCGCACCAGCGAGGTGGTCAGAGCCTGTTCGGCAGGTGAATAACCGGGGACCAGAATTTTGTTGACGAAGGCAGGCGCAATAAACTCGCCGAACAAGATCATCATGGTAAGTGCGACGAGCAGGACATTAAAGACGAGTGAGGAGAGTTGCCACGCCTCGTATTCGCCCTTGTGCTTTTCATACGAAAAGAAGACCGGAATGAAAGCGTGAGTTAGTGCGCCGCCCGCAATCAGATCAAAGAGTGTGTTGGGGAGATTGGCCGCCGCGTAGTAGGCGCTGGCTGCCGCACCGGTGCCAAAGAGATAGTTGAAAATAATCTGGCGTACCACACCCAGGCCGCGCGAGGTCAGGATAGCCAGAGTGAGCAAAAGTGCCCCCTCAACGATACTAAAACGTCTCTGCGCCATATCGGGGCTGAAGAAGAAACTTTTGAACTGGAAACGAAAGGCACGTAACCACCAGGGTAGTACTCGTTTCCTGGTATATTGTGATATATTGCTTTCCCTCATGATCTGGGGACAGTCAATGACACTTGTCGCGGGGTGCTTTCGACTATTGGCGATGTGTCTCCTGGCAAAAATAGTTCGACCCTCCTGGTTTCTCATCTCATGGTGATAGAGCTTTATTATAACAGTCGAGTTTTTGCTCTGACCAGCGAAGGTGTGCACGGTATTCAAAAAGTACCATCTGGCTCATCTTCCCGCGCCAAAAAGCATCAACCTTAAGTTCGTTTATTCATAATGAACAGAGGTTGGTGTAGGGACGGCGATGGTGAAAATTCATCATCTCCGTCTCCCCATTGCTCCTCTCTTAGCAAGAAGGTTAAGATGCATGCACAGCAACTAGCCTATTTACCCTATGATCTTGCTTGACTGCTTGAGGGAGTAATAGCCTTGCTGTATGCTCTACTTAAGCACTGCAATTACTGTTTAGTAGAGGATTATGTATGTCGTCATCACGTCATGAGGATAGGTCGCAATTGCCGCCATCTGCTATGCAGCAGGAAGCCTTTGTCGGAAGTCAGCAAGCGTTGGAACAGGTGTTGCTACCGCCGCAACCCCGCACCGATGCTCTTGTTAGCGCTCCATTGATCCCTGTCGATGTGACCACATCGACGAAGAAACTGACATTATCTCGCACCAGTACTCGACTTCCGACCGTGATCCCTGCTACCGAGAAGCGTGTGCGCGTTATTTCATCTATTTCAACCGCTCCCGCGCCCATACAGGTCGCGCCTCGTCGCCGTCGTCGTGCGACGCTTGTGAGCATCCTGGTGAGTTGTCTCACCGTGATTGCGGCGCTGGCGCTTTTTATCTCCCCATTAGACAATGGTCAATCGCAGGGCGTGCTGCAATCGCTGGGCACGTTCATCCAGCAGAATAGCACGCTGGCGGCCTTTGGTCCGGCGGCGCAGCCGGTGACGCCGACGCCTACCCCGGACCTGATGTCCGGCGAGGGTTATTGTGGTGGCACCGATATCTGGGGAACATGTGCGACTGCCGTGACCACCAGTGGAGTAATGGGTACGGGTGTGATGCAGAAACCGATTCTGGGGGCTGTCATTACGCAGCCCTTTGCTCATCCTGAGTACCAGACGTGGTGCGGCTGCATTCGTCCGCATAGTGGCATAGACCTGGCCGCCCCCTATGGAACGGCGATTATGGCGGCGGATAGTGGACAGGTGATCTGGGTCGGTTGGGACTGGTCGGGTCTGGGTTGGGCGGTAAAAATCAATCATGGCCACTATATCGCTACCATCTATGGACACCTGGATCACTACATTGTCAAGGTGGGACAGAATGTGACGAAGGGGCAGGTGATAGGATACGAGGGTTCAACGGGCGCATCAACGGGACCACATCTGCACTTTATGGTGATGGTCAATAATATCTGGGTCGATCCCACGCTCTATGTGGCGCTTCCTTGAAGAGCATGTGAGCCTGATCGGGGGCCGGAGAGCAAGATAGAGGGCAGGACGAGGAAGCAAGATCAGTGTGAGGCATCGCCCCTATAATGGCACAATGCATATCCTGCTCGTTTTCATTGTAGGGGCGATGCCTCACGCTTATCTTGCTTACTTACGCTTGTGAATAAACAATTAACTGAAGTATTTGGCGGAAAATGCAAAAGGCTGGCATGAAGCCAGCCCTCTGGTTGAGAGGAACATGTTACGCTTGAACGCTCGTCTGGGTGTTGAGCTTTGAGCGACGGCGACTGATCGAGCCGCCCTTGCGCCCGGCGGCCTGAGCCTCTTCGCTCGTCCATTTGTGTGCAGTGCCGAGTGCGTGAGCTGCTTTGCCGCCCTTGCTAGCAATCTCGCGCTTCTTCTCTGGACTCATCGATGCAAAGCCTCTACCGCGACCTTTTTGTCCTTCCATTGCTCTTTCTCCTCCTGAGTATTTTCATACATCCTATTTGTGTTCGTTACCCAAATAGGTTTCAACCTTTCGTGTAGTGATAACTAATTTACCCTGGTGTTATCACCACAGAAAGCATAACAGGTAGATTTGCCGAGTACAAGTCAGCCATAAAAAGTTTCAGCTTTCTCTAAGGTAGACTCAACCGTTTCTAAGGAAATGCTGAGTTAAAAAGCGCTTCCATGCTCGAATGTAGCTTAATATTACTCAGAAAGACCTTAGAGCGGGTAAGTATGCCCTTCCTTATTATGCTTGCTTTCTAAGCTAGAATCATTTTAGGTGATGTATTAGAGGTAATTGCAAAAGATGAGGCAAAACCAATAAGACCAATGGTACTATCGACCTGCCTCATCTGCTAAATTACGTCCCGCGTAGATGTTACCTGCTTAATAAGTTGACTGACTTCATCGACCGAGAAGGGCTTTTCTAGCAACGCGACGCGAAGCTGGCGTAATTCTTCCATCTCGGTGGCGTTGACGAGAGCAGCGGTTGTTAAAATAATGGGTAAGGTATCCAGGTGAGAGGTCTGACGAATTTGCCGAATAACGCCGAGGCCGGTGACAGGGCCACTCAGATGCCAGTCGATGAGCAAGACGTCGATGGGTGGCGGCCCGGTGCGGGGCGTGGTGACGCCGAGGTCGGCCAGACATTCTTCAGTGTTGCTGTAGTTGATGGCTGTGTAGCCCTCCTCCTGAAGAACGAGGAGAAACATCTCTTGAGTGGCGATGTCATCTTCAAGTAATCCTACGCGCATGACGTGTTACCTCTGACGCTTGGTGTAAATTACCTGTTCAATGCTTAACAGGATGGCAAGGATAAGGAGATAGGGTTCGATCCACGAATCCTTCCTGCTCTCTTTTCATGCCCACCTACAGCATACCCTAAAACGTTTATAGGTGCAAGAATCGTGCCAACCCCATCTCCCACGATGAGGCCCCCCGTGTCAGTTCCTCGTGGCGGCCCTGCTACGCAGACACGCCGTTCCACAGGCTTGACCTGCTACGGCGATGAGACTACAATAAGGCTTGTATTTATCGGTTCTTTTCATGCCTTATCTATTTAATGACAGGCAAAAGTGCATATGATACAATGCTGTTCATGGCATGGCCCTCAATCACACATTAAGGATGATTACTGTATGTCTGAAAATAACCAGGACCCCCTTGAGCAGACAGAGATGATAGAAACCGGCGGGAGCGAGGCGACAGAGCCAGGGTTTCTGCATATAGAGGAGAAGCAGGCCGGGCCTTCCGGCAGTCTGGTCGCATCCCCCGGTACCTCTGCTGTATCGGCGTCCGCGCGAGCCGATAACCGCGTCGGCACGATTGAACACCTGGCGGCACGCCGCGCTTATCCTGCCATTGATGTCGAAGCACCCGTTATCCGTCGCCAATTAAGCGAGATGCGCACAGAGATTACCGACCTGCTAATCGGCCTGCGTCTGGGGACACTGCGGGTAGCCGAGGTTGCCGAGCGCCTGATTGCGTTGTTGAATTTTGGCCCCGTACCCCAGTGGCAGCCTGTATTGATCCCCTTCTTACTAGAAATTGATCGTGCTGGTACCCTGATTCCCGTCTGGTTAAACATTATTGAGCGGGATGAACCGCGTGATTTGCCCCCAGATAGCAACCCGGCTGAAACGGAAATTGGACGCGCGCGCCGCTACGCCATCATGATGTTAGGCAATTACAAGTATGCCTCTGTTGAGGGCAATAGGTTTCAGATGGAGAATCTGACGCGGCTACTCGGTGTGCTGGCCCGTGATCCCAACACATCGCTTTATGCCACGCAGGCACTGGTGAAGCAGGGTACGACTGCCGCCATTCAGGCGTTGATTGAGGCGCTAAAGGACGCGGAGGGTTGGGCAAAGGTCGATATTATCGAGGCCTGTATTGCCCTCAATCTGACGCGCTTCTATGATCTGCTCCTGGCCAGTGGGCTGGATGGCGTTGCCGGCCTGGAAAGCTATGTCGCAGTGCCCCTCTATCGCGCGCTTGACCTGGAACCTTTCTTGCGAGCGGATGGCCGGGGATCGCCACGCATGAGGCAGCAGGCAGCGCTCATTTTTGCCCAGGTGTTGCAGGATGGGAGCAATCCCCCGAAAGGTGCGGTGACGAGTCTGCCGATTGTCTTTGAACGTCCATTGCCTAAGCTGGCGCGGGCGCTCTTTGACGGGGCATGCCAGCAGCCCTCGTGGCAGTTCGCTCTGGCGGTTCATCGCCTGGGCCATTTTCTGGGGCGCTACTGGGCCGAGATTTCGCGTGGCACGTTGCAGGACCCACGGCTGGTCGAGCCAGTCTATGCCTGCCTACCGATGATGCCCGAAGTGGAAAAATGGATGAATAGTGCTGGTCGGGAGGCCATACTCCAGGTACTGACACAAGAGGGTGAGGTTTCGCCATCAATTCTGCGGGTAGTCGGTGAACTGGCAGACCCCCGCGCGAGCGGGCCGCTGTTGCAGCGCCTGGAACAACTTACGGTAGTAAGGGAACGCGAACAGGCACGCTACGCCGCCGCGCTCTGTGATGCACTGGGGCGGCTAGGAAATAGTCACGCGGTTGGCCCGATGGTGCGGCTCCTGGAGCGTTCGGTGGAGATAGAGCGACGGGCAAACCTGCCAAAGCGACGCGATAACCTGCCATTAACCGACAACGAGGTTACGGGAAGCATCATCTATGGTTCTGTCGTGCGCGCCTGTGGCTTGCTGAATGACCGCAACACGCTGGATTTGGTTTTGAAGGCCGCCAGCGATTTTGACCCCTATGTGCGTTTACAGGCCGTTGAGGCCATCGGTCGCCTCGACCCGGAGGCTAGCGACCTGCGTAGCCTGCTAACGACACGCGACCTGCTCAATGATCCCAACGACGCGGTGGCGCGCGCGGCTCTCCAGGCAGTGGTGCGCTATCGTGACTACGATAGCATCGTGATGGTGCGTCATATCATCGAGACTCGTCCGCAACTTGCTCCTGTGGCATATGAGACGCTGCGTCAGCTAGAGCGATAGAGGGGGCTTCACGGGATAATCGTTGAGATAGGACGCCACTATTGCTAGAGACGATAGCACGTTTGTCCCATAGGATGCTAAACCGTTTCTTCCTGTCCTGTATACTATCTTAAGGAAGATGATTCTATCTGAACCGGCATGACGGAACGAGGGCAGGTTGAGTGTAGGCAAGAGATGCTCATTCTCGCTTGCTCCTCGCTGTATTCTAAAATATCATGAGGATAGCAAAATGAATATGTTGGTGGGGAAGACTCTTGGAGGCTATCGTCTCATGCGCCTCATCGAGAGTGGCGGTATGGGTGATATTTATCTGGCGCAACATGCACGTATTGGCCGAAGAGTAGCGATTAAGGTTGTGTGTGGGGACCTGCGGGCTGTTCCCAATACACCCGAAGGGAGACAGGCGGCCCAACGCTTTGAGCGCGAGGCTCGTGCGGTAGCCGAGCTGGAGCATGAACACATTTTGCCGCTCTATCATTTTGGGGAAGAACGTATTGATAACGACGGCCCGCCCATTACTTATCTGGTAATGCCCTATCTCTCGGAAGGCTCGCTCTGGAACTGGCTACAGCGGCGCACGCAACAGTTCGGTTTCGGCTGGCCTATCTCGGCAGAGGAGGCGGGCTATTATCTGCTACAAGCCGCTGCTGCTCTTCAGTGCGCGCACGATCATGGCATTATCCATCGGGATATTAAACCGACGAATTTTCTCTTACGTGTTGAGCGTGGGCCACTGCGGGCGGATCAACCGGCCTATCTTGCCAGTATCTTTCCGCATGGTCGCCCCCATTTATTACTCGCCGATTTTGGTCTGGCGGCATTTTATCGCCACAGCCGCTCCATTCACCGCTCAGTCGGCACACCCCTGTACATGGCCCCGGAACAATTCGATGATCCATCGCTGGCTACCTCGGTGCAGGTGGGACCGGCTGCCGATCAATACGCGCTGGCAGTGATGATCTATCAACTGGTGACGGGGCGGGCCGTGTTTGAAGGCACAACTGCTCAGTTGCTGCACCATCATCATCATACGGCACCAATGCCACCCAGCTTCTATAATCCCAAATTGCCTAAAGAACTGGACGAGGTGTTCTTGCGCGCGCTGGCCAAGAAGCCGGAGCAGCGTTATCCATCTATTATGGCCTTCGCTCAGACGTATGACGCACGTTTGCAGGCCGCGCTCCAGATGCGTCAGTTGAAAGCAGCACGCCCGTTGGAACCATCAAGTGGCATGTCGCGCGAGACGCGCCCGTTTGCCGTCACCGCGCCCCCGTATGCTTCGGCCACGCGCCCTGTGGCCGGAATGAGCCGTATGACCGTCCCTATGCAGAGCGTCTCCATGGCCCCTGTTGTGGCGACTGCAACCCGTATGCCGGTCATAGAGTCGAGGGGCAACACCGCTAGCGTTACCGGCAGGGTTAATGGGACGCCGTCGGGCAATGAGATGCGCAGACCACAAGCATCGAAAGCGTCGCACGTGCCGCAGGCATCACAGATGTCCTATGAACGGCACAGTAGCGCCAGCTTTGCGCAGGTCAAGGTGGCAACCTCGACTGAGAAACAGCCCGCACTGCCAGGACAGTCGTCTTCCGGCACCAGAGAGGCGCATGTCGCCCTCGTGGAGCGCACTCCCGCGTTCAGCATGCCGGTTCTTGTTATCATCATTATACTCTTACTATTAATCTTCTTATTCTTTGGCACGCTGCTATTTTTACATCTAAAGTAATAAAAAAACCGGCGACCAAACAATCAACTGATTGTTTGGTCGCCGGTTTTTTTATTACTTTATCCTCTTTATTAGCCGAGTGGTACAATGGGAAGCGTTATGTAGGATGGATGCTCGGCATCATGCAAAATCGTCTGATGCGCTATGACCAGTTCGCTGTCCTCACCGAAAGCATGACCAGTATTCGGGTTGCGATCCCAGCGCGGGAAGTTGCTACTGGTGATGTCAAGACGGATACGGTGCCCTTTCTTAAAGAGGTTGCTCGTGGCCCACAGATCGATCTCGTACTCGTAAGCCTTGCCCGGCTCGATCAGCGAGGGAGCCTCGCCATGCCCGAAATTGCGGTAGCGGGCGCGGATGATACCATCGGTCAGGTTCTGGGCATAGCCATTGGGGTGAACATCGACCAGACGCGCCACGAAGTCGGTGTCCGGCGCGCTGGAGACCGCCCAGAGATGCACAGTGATCGGCCCCGTTACCTCAATGTCCTGCTCCAGGACGGGTGTGCTGTAAACTAACACATCGGTGCGGCTCTCGGTCGGAGTCTGATCGCGTGGGCCGGCGGGGAACTCCGGCGTCATCAGCAGCGCGCCGCCTCTGGTCATCACCGGGTTGGCGGGATCATAGTCATACTGATCGGGACTTTCGTTCTCCGGTACCCTTGTGCTGAGCAGGCCATCGCCATTGAGCGTGTTGGCATGGCCCTGGCTGTGCAGATAGTAGCGCGTCTCGACGGCGCGGGTCAAGGGCCATTCCTGTTCATCGCGCCACACGTTGGCTCCCATAACGAAGAGCTTGATCGGAGCCTCGCTGAGAATGCCTGTCTCCAGGCCTTTGAGGAACTGGCTGAACCAGCGCAATTGCAGGCTCATGAAGTCGATCTGCAAGTCGATGAGCGCCAGCGTTGAGGCGAAGCCGAAGTTCATATCGCCGATAGGATTGGTGCCGTTGCCGTGTGTCCAGGGGCCGATGAGCAGTTTGCTCTGGCGGGCCACAGGGGTCGGGCCGTGATGGCGCATGAGGTTGAAATTGTCGATGGTATCTTTGAGGAAGATATCATACCATCCGCCGATATTGAAGGTTGGCACAGTGACACGCTCGTGCTTGCCCCGGATGGTCATGAAGTCACTGTACTGACGATCCATCGCATGTTCGATGGTATCAAAGAAAGAGGCCGCCACGTTGTTGCGTTTGATGGGCGCGAAATCTTTGAGAGGCAGCGACCAGTAGCCCTGTGTGCCGAGGGCGTCAAAATCTTGAACGAGCTTGTAGAGTGCTTCGCCCAGGCGGCGCGGGTCGGCGTCATTGCGATAGCGGCGGGCGAGTTCATCCATGCCCATCATGAGTTGCCAGCTAGCCATGACGCCCAGTTCCAGTGCGCCGCCTCTGAACAAGACACCGTTGAGCGGATCATTCCAGGTAATATAGGGTATCATTGCCTTGAGCGAGGGCGGTCGTTGTGTGGCGGCTGACCACTGCGTAAAGCCGAAGTAGGAGGCTCCATACATGCCCACGTTGCCATCACTATAGGGAAGTTGAGCGGCCCATTCCACTGTATCGTAGCCATCCTCGGCCTCGAAACGGAAAGGTGCCCATTCGCCCTCGGAGGTAAAGCGCCCGCGTGTATCCTGTACGATGACGACGTAGCCGCGTCGCGCCGCCTGCGCCGGGTCAAGCGCCGAACTGCCCAGCGGAAAATCCTTGCCATAGGGCAGGCGAGTGAGCAAGACGGGCCAGCGCCCCTCTCCAACGGGCCGATAGATATTGGCGCGCAAGGTGACGCCATCACGCATCGTTACGGGAACATCAAATTCGACAGTGATTTGTTGGCCCATATTTATTGCCATAGATACTCTGCACTCCTCTGTTGCTGTAGGAAACGAAGAACGTCAGGGGTCTCGATGAGCCTCTACCATTATCATACAACGTGGGATTGTGCTACCGCCCAGTATTTATGTCTTTTTCGCGGGCAAACCTGCCGCGCAATAGCATCCAGTGGTCTTTCTATGCAAAGTTGTTTTCCGCTTTTGCCGCTATCAACTGTATTTATATTGTAACGATGGGTTTATTCCAGCCGGTCTTAGAAAAGAAATATCACCTGTACAAACTTTGAAGAAAGACGAGGATAGTGAATGTGCCATAGCGAGAACAACAACCCTATGATCGCGCCCTCAAATCGTTAATGGAGGATCACGCCGCCGAGATCATTCCACAGTTGTTGCCGGGAGCTATTTTGATCGACGAGAAAAATGTCGAACTCAAGCGCGAAATGTTGCGCCCTGATCTGGTATACTTAATTACATACTATGGTGAACAGCATATCCTGGACACGGAGTTGCAGGCGGCTGGTGATGACGGGATGCTCAAGCGGCTCTTGCTTTATCATGTCGAACTGCATCTCACCTACCGACGGCCCGTGATCTCTGTGGTTCTGTATCTCTTCCCCACTACTATACCGGAACCGCCCTACCGGGAGATGAGCGGTAACAAAGCACTGCTAACATTCGACTATCGACCTATTGGCCTGTGGACACTGGATGCACGCTCGTATGTCGAACAGCATATTATCAGCATGTACACGTTTTTGCCTGGCATGCATGGGGTGACAATGGCCCTGTTAATGCAGGCCATCCATGAAATGGAACAAACGTATGATCGACCACATTTTGCGCGGCACCTGTTTCGTTTTCAACGAATATTAATGCAAACGACTATGTTATCAGCAGAGGAGAAGCAAGCCGTGATTGAACAACTCTATCCCTACAATAGTCTTTATGACGAAGACCCTGAAATTCAGGAGCGTCTGGCCCGCAAGGCAATCGAAAGTAAAATTGAAGATAGGCAGCAAATGGTATTGGATGCAATCCAGAGCGAGTTTCCAGCACTATTTTCCCTGGCATCACAAGAGATTGTGTATGTGCGTGATATGGAATACCTGAGCAAACTGGTGAAGATGATCTATCAGGCCCCCAGCGAAAAGGCTGTACGCTGGCTGCTGATGAATCTTCCGCATTCTAATACCTGAGTTCATCAGAAACTTTTGTGACTAAGGTAGAGATCAGTACAGCGATCTCTACCTTGACGTTTATGTTATCGATACCAATCACGGGCAGTAGCGCAGCAGAGCGTCCATCAGGACATCGGCCCCGAAGCGCCAGACATCGGTGGTGGGCAAGCCGGTTTCTTCTTCAACTTGCTGGATAGCGGCGCGCGCCTCATCGTCGTTCAGACCGTGCGTGACCAGGGCGATGCCGACTACTTTGCATGGACTGTCGGGGCGCAGCCAGCGCACGGCCTCTTCATTGATCTGAATGAGCCGGTTAAGTGGGGGTAGAGGACTGTTAGGATAGCCTTCAATCGTCTTTGCACCAACTTTATGGCTGAAGATCATCGCATCAGGCATCGAGCCATGAATCAGGCCGAGCGTGACGGGCGAGTAGCCGGGATGGTTGAGCGCGCCCTGGCCCTCGACAAAAACCCAATCGTGCTGCTCGGTAAAGCGCAACACCATCTCCTCGACCAGCCCGGCGAGAAAATCCACGATGATGCGGTCGGCGGGAATACCGTCGTTGGAGATCATCATGCCGGTCTGGCCGGTGGCGGCGAAAACACTGTTCAGGCCGCGTCGTCTGGCCTCGCGGTCTAATTCTATGGCAACAGTCATCTTGCCGGTAGCGCAATCGGAGCCAACCATGAGAATAGTATGGCTGCCAGGTCGATGCGGCGTGAAGAGCGCTACGCGCTGCTGAGCCGGTGGACGGCGTACATCCCAGATCGTAGCGCCGTGCCGCTCGGCAACGGCGCGCAGTTCCGCGTCGTCTGAGAGAAAGACGTGCAGGCCGCTGACCAGCGAGAGGCCTGCTTCAAGCGCCGTCAGGAGTTGCCAGCGCCATTCGGGGGGTAGCGCACCACCGCGAGGGGCAATACCAATCAACAGTGTATCGGGCCGGTAGCGCAACGCCTCGTGAATGTCACGAACGACCGGAATGCCTTTGCCGAAGGTAGGATGGTTCAAGGCCTGGCTGACATCCATGCCTGCATGGGCGCTGTCAATCACTGCTACTACGGTATCCTGGCTATAGCGAATAATGCCTGTCGCGGTCTTGCCATGATGCCATTCAAAAGACCCCTCGGCCATAATTACAATACGTCGCATGTTTGCTCTACTCCTGAAAAATAGTGATGAAGCACTGTTACAGGTCGTATATTTACGAGAGTTGTATCTCACACACATTATAGTCATAGCTACTTGACCATTGTTCAGTCAGGTGGTATTGTTGTAGCAACGTGGATGTGTTTCTCTTCGGCATGAGGCAGAGCAACATCTACGAGCGGTTGTGGTAAGAACGTCCATCTGTTCGTCTGTCACGACGCTGAATACGCAGGAGCCGTCATGAATACCTCCTTATCTTCTCCCGTGCTCACAATCTATCAGGTTGCGGCCATCCAGTACGAGCCGACGCTGGGAGAAAAAGAAAACAACGTGCGTGCGTTGCTTCGTCTGGTTGAAGAAGCCGCCCAACATGGCGCACGCCTGATCGTCGTACCGGAGATGGCAACCACAGGGTACTGCTGGGAGTCTCGTGAGGAGATTGCCCCCCACGTTGAGCCGATTCCTGGGCCAACAACGGCCCGCTTTCAGGAATTAGCAACGCGCTACGATTGCTATGTCACGCTCTGCTTGCCAGAGGTGGATCCCTCGACACAGGTCTACTACAACAGCGCAGTCCTGCTTGGCCCGACCGGGATAGTCGGAACGTATCGTAAGATTCATTCGTACATTTCAGAACCCCGCTGGGCCAGGGATGGCGACCTGGGCATGCCCGTCTGGGAGACGCCGCTAGGCCGCCTGAGTTGCCTGATCTGCATGGATGCCTGCTACTTTGAGGCGGCGCGTATTCCAGCCCTGCACGGGGCCGATGTGTTGCTCTTCCCGACGAACTGGCTGGAGGAGAAGAGTCCCAGCCCGTGCTGGATGGCGCGCGCGTTTGAGAATGGCGTCTACCTGATCGCGGCCAACCGCTATGGGCGGGAGCGCGGCGTGCAGTTCAGCGGTGGCAGTTGCATCATCAACCCCGATGGCTCATTGCAGTCCTACAGAGATGATGGTGAGGGAATTGTCTACGGCGAGGTTGATCTACGCCGGAGCCGCGATAAGCAATGGGGCAGCAATGGTGAGAACGTAGGCGACCGACTGGCGGATCGCCGCCCGACAGAATACATCACATTGTTGCATAATCACTATCTGTGGGAACCGTTGCGTTATCACGGTCTCTACGCGCTCGCAGAGTTGCCCCCAGGGCAACTCTCCTGTGTGGGCTGTGTGCAGGTTAACTTGCATGACCTGCTGGCGGAAACGCCGGAGCGGCGCATCCAGGCACTGCGTAACCTGTTGCATACATTAATGCTTGACCATGCACCTGCCCGCCCCGATCTGCTGGTGCTGCCAGAACTGCTGTTGCCCGGCCCTCTGCCCAGAAGTGGGGTGACGGGAACACGGGCATGGGAAAGTCTGGCAGCGCAGATACGCGATGGCGCGATTCGTGTGCCAGGGCCGGAAACCGATGAGCTGGTACGACTGGCGGTCGAGTGGCAACTCAGTCTGGTGGTGGGTGTCGCGGAACGCAGTCAGGGTCGCTATTATAACACAGTGCTGCTGATTGACCCGGAGGGCATTTATGGCAAGTATCGCAAGCTGCACCTGACGCGCTTCGACCAGTTGTGGGCGCAGGCGGGCGACCTCGGTTTGCCTGTCTTTGATACGCCCGTAGGCCGCATCGGTCTGACCACCGGCTATGATGTGCTGTTCCCGGAAACGTTGCGCGTGCTGGCCGGTAAGGGTGCAGACGTAGTCTGTGCACCGGCCTTCTTGAATTTCCCTTCCGCCATCGGTTTGCCGCCGACGAAAGTCCCGCACCCTCTACCGGTTGACCCCGAAGAGTATGATCCATTGCACTACCTCATCTGGCGTGTCCGCTCCAGCGAACATAATGTGTATCTGGTGCTATCGAACTGGCAAGGCGAAGTCAACGGTGTGCAGACCAACGGTCTCAGCGGTATCTATCCACCGTTGACCACAGCCTATCCATGGCCCGAAGTGGTCGCGGACGAGGGCGAGGCCATGCTGTTGATGATGACGATAGATACACGCGAGCAGCGTACCGGACGACGCACGACACATACGCTGAACTATAGCCCCGGCGACGTGGCCGGTTCACTCACCGGCGAGCTGGCTTATGATATCCGCGATAGTATTCCCGGCAACGCAGTACGCGCCAAGCCCATGTTACGAAAACGGCAACCTTTCTGGTACCGCGATCTCCTCTGTAGCGTGGTTCCGGCACCTGTGCAAGGTCTGGAAATGCAAGGCGACTGTACGTCGGCAAGGCGACCGACCGCAGGGCAACCGCAAGAATCGCCTCTACAGTGAGATGCTGCTGATCATTATTAGGTCTACCCCTTGCGGTCGCCCTGTTCGCTTGCCGTATGGTGCTATACTGGTAAGCGTATAGGAAGGTACTTTATTAGCGTAGCAATCAGGAGAACGCTATAAATGAAGAATGCCGGTACTGCATATCCCAGCCTTGCTGATGTGCAGCACGTGGAGCGTTATGGCTTCTTCGCAACGGCACTGACAATACTCGTCATCACGGCCAGTGTATTATGGATGCTTTTCCATATCGGCGGTGATCGCGGCACGATTCTGTTTGCTGATAC
This sequence comes from Ktedonobacteraceae bacterium, assembly GCA_034436045.1. Classification (GTDB taxonomy): domain Bacteria; phylum Chloroflexota; class Ktedonobacteria; order Ktedonobacterales; family Ktedonobacteraceae; genus H111-94. Next base: position 13,987 of record DAOTVZ010000102.1, read on the forward strand.
CATGTACGCTGTCTCGGCCTTCCTGGGGGCCATGTGGGCCTTTCAGGGCGCGTATTGGATGCGTCGTGGGCCGGTACTACTGACAAAGGCTCATCGCCTGGGCTGGATACTGGTGGGCTGGGGCATGATTGCCAGCGGTGTCGGTGGGCTGTATTATGGCTACCTGGAATACCTGGGACAAAGCCCTTTCCCTTCTTATGCCGATATTGGCTTCAATCTCTTTTATCCCCTGGTCGGTATCGGCCTGCTATTGATGCCCACGCGGCTGCGTTTTCATACTCGCCTGGTGATGGATGCCCTGGTTACTACACTCTGCCTGCTAGGGGTGAGCTGGTATTTTCTGATCGGGCCTTTATACAAAGCTCAGGTTGGGCAGGTAGCTCCACTGGCGTTGATCACCGCGCTCTCCTATCCCGTCTGGGATATCCTGCTGGTGCTGGCGGTGATCCTGGTGATTCTGCGCCGTAGCGACCCGCCACTGCGTTTCTCGCTGATCCTGTTTGGCCTGGCCGTGCTGGCAGATGTCTGGGCCGATTCGCTGTATGCCTATTTCAACGTGTTTGGCAATTACCAGTCCGGCACCTTCTACATCGACCCCTTCTGGTTCGTCGGTTTCCTACTCATGGGCCTGGCTGCGCTCTACCAGTATCAAACTCTCTTGCGTCGTGCCTATCAAGAACAGGCACTGCACCTGCGAATGCCATCGTCTCCGCCTGACCGAAAGTTATTGCGCTATCGCCAACTGCTCATCAGGAACCGCTGGAGCCTCGTTCAGAATCTGCTCATCTATGTGCCGTTGCTTTTCCTGTTCTCGTTAACACTCTACGCCGAATCTACAAAGGATAACCTCATCTCGCGCTGGCTCGTGCTGCTTACTGTGATCGTGAGCATATTGATGGCGATGCGCTATCTGCTAGCGACCCGCGAAAATAGTCTGTTGCTGTGGGAGCGTGCGCAACAGCATCGTATGTCGGAGCACCTGCGCCATATCGAGGCAAAAATGGCGGAACTGCTGGAACTGAATCCTTTAAGTGAGCGTGTCGTGACCACGACGGTAAGTGAGTTAGGTTTTGAGGCCGCGTTGCTGTTGCTGATTGAAACGTCCCATCGTGTTCCCTTGATGCAGGCCAAACTGCTTGCCTGCATGGCTTTCGCTGAACATGCAGGTAGAGAGCCAGCCGTGACGCTCTGGCAAGGGCTGGATAGTGCTACGCTACGGCAGGTAATCGGTGAAGGAAAGATTATTGAGGTGCAGCCGACGGCGCTGATAGAAATGATGCCGCAGCTTGGTGGCTTGAAAGGGGTGCCAGCGCTTAGCAAGGTGCTGTTTTTACCACTGGTCTACCAGGGTAAACCGTTGGGGACATTGGGTGTGGCCTGTCGTGAGAAGCAAGAGATGGATGAGCAAGATCTTGAAGTGTTGAAGTCGTACACGGAAATAGTGGCGACGATGGTTGAACATGTCCACCTGTATCAAGAGCGGCTGGAACATGCTCTGTTCGCGCGCGCGCTGGCGAACATGGCGGCACGCCTGAACACAGCGATAGTGGAACCGGCGGAGATTCATTCAGCGATCTGTGCTGAGGCGGCGCATGCGCTGCGCGCCAGCTACGCCTTGCTCTATGTTGCCCTGCAAGATGGAAGCCTGATGCCCCGCGCGGTCTATAGCGAGACGAACGAGGTACCCAACGCTGTTCATCTGTGGCCCACGCTACAGGCGCATGAACTGGAAGCGCGGGCGCTGTATGCCGTCGAGCCAGTGATGATGGAACTGCAACCGCTTAACAAACGAGATATTATGCCGTTGCCCGCGATCACACGCCCACTACCTACAGCAAAAACGATAACTGCACCTCTGTTATCGGCAGGAGTACGTGGGCAACATCGCTTCTTTACGCTCTCATTGCATGAGCGGCTGGAGTACTTAGGTGCGCATTCCCTGGTGCTGGCTCCCTTGATTACGAAGGGCCGACCTGTCGCGCTACTGGTGCTGGCTCGCACGCTCACTCAAGAGAGCGCCGAGAAGCGCGACTTTGACCGGGCCGACCTGTCTCATATTCAGGATTTCGCGGAGCAGGCGGTCGTGGCACTAACCAATGCGCAACTTTATCAGGAGTTGCGTACCGCACACCAGCAGTTGCAGGAGCTGGATAGTCTCAAGGATCAATTCATGATTACCGCTTCCCATGAATTGCGCACGCCGCTGACCTCAGTACAGGGATATCTGGAACTCCTGGCGCAGTATGATGAGATGCTCCCGCCGGAGGATCGACGAGATTTTCTGCAAAAGGCGCGCTGGGGGTGCGATGAACTGGTGGTGATGCTCAATAATATCATGGATACCAGTCGCCTGGAAGTTGATGCTGGTATCAAAACGGCCCTGATGGAGCCACTAGAGGTTCGTCAGATGCTTGAGAGCGTAATTGATCTAATTAAGCCACATCTGGCGCATAGTCAGCGTGAGGTGCATTTCAATGTGCCGGGACAATTGTATATACTGGCTGACCCACTGCGTCTGCGTCAGGTACTTCTGAATATCAGCACGAATGCCCTGAAATACTCACCGCCGGGGAGTCCCTTGCTGTATGCTGCGCAAAGGTCGTTCTATCGCGTGCCCTGCGTCACGATCAGCATTAGCGATAGAGGGGCGGGTATTCCGCCGCATGAACAGGAGAAGCTGTTTCAGCGTTTCGTGCGCCTGGAACGCGATATAAACAGCCCGGTGCGTGGCTCCGGGCTGGGGTTATATATCTCGCGTCGGCTGATCGAAGCCATGAACGGGCGCATCTGGGTTGAGAGTCGGGGTATCCCCGGCGAGGGATCAACGTTTTACATTCAATTGCCCATGGCTTCAGCGCCGCTTACTTCTTAGGGGCCTCTTTCCCCTCATTAGCAGCGGCAGCAGCGTCGGCTTGCTTTTTGACCAGCAACGGTACGTGCTGTTCGCAGAAGCGAAAACTGCGCCCGGCGGGAAGCAGTTGTGCATAAGCTGCTGGTTCCCCGCAGGTGTCGCAGCGCCCAACGTGTGTTTTTACGGCTTTCATTAGTTCTTCAAACCTCCTGGCCAAAACTCTATAGCGAGGGATATGTCCATCTATATTCCTGGGCTTGCTTATAATTGCCACTCCTATCATACCACATCTGCTAAGAACTTGTTTTGTGGGGAGCAGGGCAATGCCGCGTGCTTGCCCTGTCTCGTGGGTACCTTGCTCTACTTGTCTTATGTAAGAGATAAAGAAAATCTTCTGTAGGATTTTTCATGGGCACTGATAGGATTGGTCAGATAAAGCGGTGTGACATGGCTTGCCATACCTTTTTATGTGTGTGCTTGTATTAAATAATTTAGAGGGAGTGATAAAGTGGCGTCGAAGAGCGGATGAAGAGCAAGTATATATACTGATAACAGTGGTTGTGATGGTCGCAGGGTGCCGTTGCGCTGTTGAGTACGCTTCCGCGTGTCGGAGTCGATATGGGTGTGGTTCCGGCGGATGCTGTTGAGCTATGCTCCAGGTTCTGGCTGTTGAACCCCTGTATCGCCAGTAGCGCAGGAGTGGTATTCCGGGCAAACGTCGAGCATCACAACCACTGGCAGACAAAACTCTCCTTGTGTTCCCCCCATCCTAATAAGAGGTGACCGGGCACCGGTCGCCTCTTTTGTTTTTGGCATAAACTGGGTAATGAGACCTGAAAGTGAGGATGAGCGCGTCTTGTGACAGAAGGATAGTCAAAGAGATTAGGAGACAGCTTGCTTATGCTTGATCTGCTAACTTTTTTTGCACGCCACGACCGCGTGCAGGTGTATCGTCCAGGGCTATGTGATGAGCAGGGACAGTATGTACTATATTGGATGCAGCGTGCGCAGCGTGGGCGCGATAATCATGCGCTAAATGCAGCTATTGAACTGGCGAACGCGCTACATCTTCCCGTCGTGGTAGCCTTTGTGCTGACCGCATACCCGGCGGCAAATCTACGCCACTATCAGTTTATGCTGGAAGGACTGGAGCTAACCGCGCATCACTTGAAGGAGCGTGGTACTCCTCTGGTCATTCGATGTGGTGAACCGGTGGAAGAGATCACGCGACTGGCACAAGAATTACGTGCGGCGGCGGTTATAAGCGATGAATGCGAGTTGCGTCTTCCACGCGGCTGGCGCGCGGGTGTGGCACAGAAACTGACAGTGCCTTTTGCTTGCGTAGATGCAGATGTCGTTGTGCCGACACGTTCTTTCCCTAAAGAGGAGTGGGCGGCGTACACACTGCGTCCCCGGCTGACGCGCCTGCTGCCAACCTACCTGCAACCCATCGTGAATCTGGAACCGGTCTTGCCACTGGCACAGCCACCGTGCGATGCCGGTGCAACTGCCGATCCACTGAGCTATCTACAAAGTTTACCGCTTGATAGGAGTGTGAAGCCGTCGCCGATCTTCAAGGGGGGGTATGATGAGGGACAGCGCCGTCTCCATCACTTTGTGCAGGAGCGGCTGGCCGCTTACGCTGAGCATCGCAATGAACCGGCTCTGGCAGGGACAAGCGAACTATCGGCTTATTTGCACTTTGGACAAGTTTCTGTACAGCAAGTGGCCTGGACAGTGGAGCAATATATACCGTCAGCAACGGGTAGCGCGTATATTGATGTGAGCGGCGGGCGTGCGGCCTACCTGGAGCAACTCATTGTGCGTCGTGAACTGGCGATCAATTTTGTTCTGCACAATCCACACTATGACTCGCTAGAAGGTTGCCCTGAATGGGGTAGGGAGACGTTGCGCAAGCACGTACATGACCCACGCCCCTGGTGTTACTCGCTAGAGGATTTGGAGCAGGCGAAGACGCACGATCAGCTATGGAACGCCTGCCAGCGTGAAATGCTGCTCACGGGGCGCATGCACGGTTACATGCGCATGTACTGGGCCAAGAAGATACTGGAATGGACTGAGACACCAGAAGAGGCGTTTCAGTATGCGATCTATCTGAATGACAAATATGAGTTGGATGGACGCGATGCGAATGGGTATACAGGAATTGCGTGGTCCATCGGCGGCAAGCATGATCGTCCCTGGGCACCTGAACGTCCCATCTTTGGCCTGATCCGCTATATGTCTCTCGATGGCATGCGGCGTAAGATGGATATAAAGGCATATATAGATAAATGGAGCGAATAAGCACCGGGATAAAACACATAAACGGCGGGCAGGTCTGTTATTTATGTGTTTCCCCCCGGTACTTATTCTTTTTGCTTATATCTCACTGACTTCTTCTATATTAGAAGAAGTTATCTCTTCTACTAAATGCTCGATTGGTTCGCGGATGTCGATCTCTAGCTGATGTTTATTCTGCTGGTTGGCACTGACATGCACTTCTCCATTTTGGGGAATGTTGCCCAGCAGGATGCGCAGACTGAGCGGGACGGTGAGCAGGCGCTCGATGGTACGGCGCAGCGGGCGCGCTCCCTGCGTCTGGCTGAACCCTTCACGGCAGAGCAGGTCGATGGCGCTGTTATCGACGTGTAGCGTGAGGCCCTGTTCGAGCAGGCGCGCGCCCAGTTCGTTGATTTGCAGGCGCGTGATGGCGCGAATCTGGGCCTGATCGAGCGGATGGAAGATGACTACCTCATCGATGCGGTTGAGAAACTCCGGGCGGAAGGTTTCGCGCAGGCGCTCCATCAGGCGCTCGCGTGGCATCTCCTCGACCGCGTTTTTATGATTATCGGTGCGGAATCCGGGCGTGGAGCGACCAAGCAAGTCTGAGCCGACATTCGAGGTCATAATCCAGATGGCGTGCTGGGCATCTACCGTGTGGCCCTGTGCGTCGGTGAGGCGACCGGCATCGAAGACCTGCAAGAAGAGATCGAAGACCTCCGGGTGCGCCTTCTCAATTTCGTCCAGCAGCACGACGCAGTGTGGGCGGCGGCGCAACTTGCCGGTCAACTGGCCCTCCTGGTCGTAGCCGACGTAACCGGGAGGGGCACCGATCATGCGTGAGACGGCATGCTTCTCCATATATTCCGACATATCCACGCGAATCAGATGTTCGTTGGAGCCGAAGACTTCAGCAGCAAGTGCGCGCGCCAGTTCAGTCTTGCCCACTCCAGTTGGTCCCAGGAAGAGGAAGACTCCCACGGGGCGGTTGGGTGGCTTCAGACCGGCACGGGCGACCTGAATGGCCTGCGAGACGCGCTGTACGGCTTCGTCCTGCCCAATGACGCGCTCGCGCAGGCGGGCTTCCAGGCTCAGCAGGCGGTCGCGCTCAGCCTGACCGGGGGCGCGTACCGGGATGCCGGTGCGCTGTGCGATCACGTCGGCGATCATGGCTGCGGTGATAACGGGCGTATGCTCCTGCGGGTTTTGCTCGTCCGCCTCTTCCTGCTCGGTAAAGAAGACACGCGCCTGTGAGCAGGCTTCATCCAGAATGCTGCAAGCCTTATCGGGCAGGCGCAGGTTAGGCAGATACTGCACCGAGAGCTGGATGGCCGCTTTCAGGGCTTCATCGGTGATGGTAGCGTGATGGTGCTGTTCGTAGAGGGGACGCATGCCCTTGAGGATCTCCATTGCCTCATCCTGAGACGGTTCCTCGACCATGATGGGGCGCAGGCGGCGCTCCATGGCGGCATCTTTTTCGATCAGGCGATACTCTTGCGGGGTGGTCGCGCCGATGCAGCGCAGACGCCCGCCCGCCAGCGCCGGTTTGAGGATACCGGCGGCATCAATGCTGCCGTCGGCAGCGCGGCCCGTGCCGATGAGCAGATGCATTTCATCGATAAAGAGAATGATATTGCCGCTATTCTCGGCCTCTTCCAATACTTTGAGCAAGCGTTCCTCGAACTCACCGCGATACTTCGTGCCGGCCACCAGCGAACTGGCCGAGAGTTCGATCAGGCGTTTGCCGCGCAGTTCGGACGGTACCTTGCCATCAACGATGCGTTGGGCCAGGCCAGTGACAATCGTGGTTTTGCCGACGCCGGAGTCGCCGATCAGAATGGGATTGTTGCGATCTTTGAGCATGAGCGTTTGCATGAGCAAGCGTAGCTCTTTTTCGCGTCCGATGAGCGGGGGAAGCTGACCACTGCTGGCTTGTCTGGTCAGATCGCGGCCCAGACGCTCCAGCACAGAGCTACCGCCTTTAGCCAGTCCATCAGAGCCGCCGCCGGGCAGATCGGCGGGGATGGCCTCTTGTGGCGGCTCGACGGAGGGCACGAGTTCGAGCAAAGCATGGGCATTGCTGGCAAGCAGGGTTTCGATGAGCTGTGAGGGATTGATGCCCATTTTGGTCAGCAGTTCGTGGGTCACGCCATCGCCCTCGCTCAATACCGCCTGTGCGACGGCTCGTTCGTCGATGATGGGCGAGCCTGCGGCCATCGCGTTGCGTTCGGCAGTGATGAGGATTTCTTTGCAGCGGCGTGTGGGCAGGATAGGCGTATCGCTGGTGGCCTTGCCGGAGCCGAGGGCCATGCGAATGACATCGCGCACCTGACGGGGTGGGAAACCCAGCGTGCGCAAGGCATCCTGTGTGCAGCCGCCGTCGAGCTTGGTGAGAGCAATGAACAGGTGCGGTGTGCCCAGATAGTCCTTGCGCATGCGTCTGGCCTCGGCGAAAGCGATATCGAGCAAGTTGCGCAGAAAGTGGCGGTCAGGGCTGTTGCCGCCTGCGAAGAGCGGGGCCATGATCTGGCTATCCTCAAAGATATCGAAGCGCGGCTCTGCGGCGCGCTCTCGCGTTGCCGCAGAGGCAGCGACGAGGCGTTGCAGCGGATCGCCGTAGAGGACATAGCTCATCCAGGAAGTGTCGTCAGGGCGATGCTGGGCCAGTGCTGCGCGTGTGCGGCGCAGCGCCTCACCGAGCGGCAGGCCATCGGCAATATCTTGATAGAACAGGATGCTAAATTCGCGCGCGCGCAGGCTGCTGATGGGCCAGCGTGTAGTTAAGACGGCCCCGGCTCCGGCCTGGAGCAGGATGGTAGCAAGCCGCTCCATGCTCTCGTCGCGTTCCTGCTGACCAGAGGCGGCGTTCTGACGGCTCTGGCCGTTGTTAGCGTTATTGATGCTAACGCGCTCATCCTCGTAATAGCTGAGGAAAATGAGCGGGCGTCTGGGCAAGGGCTGAAAGAGTTGCTCGACGGCGCTCGCGTCCAGGCGTGAATTGCCGGCCAGTGCCAGCACGGGGTCGTGGGCGCTCCTGGTCAGTGGATAGGGGCCGGCGTAGTGCAGCACGTGGGGCGTTTCGGAGCTGACGCGCATGCGCATCTCTAGCTGATTAGCGTTCTGGCGGTAAAGGATGATGCGCTGTATTGATTCCGGCAGCGTCGTACTCAGTGTAGCTACCTCTTCCTCGGCAGCGAAACGGTCGCCAGTCGGGTTGACTAAGAAGAGAACGGAGAGGTTGTCCTGCTCGCGGCGACCGCCGAGCCGCCGTGTGGGACGTTCGGGGAAAGGTGAATGCTGGAGAGATTCGCGTCCCTTTTGCGGCATACGCGCCATGCTGAGCGTCTGGCTGAGGTAGCGATTGGCGCGCGCGTTGACATCGATGAGCAGTTCCCAGGGAATTTCAGGGGTGTTGGTTGAGAAGATCAGCGGCACTTCGAGATGGCGCAACGCTTCCTGAAAAGATTCGGGCAGGAGCGTTTCAAAGAGGAAGCGTCCCAGCGAGACAAGAGCATCATTCACATTGCTTAACTTGACGGTCTGGCGGCGCGCTTCGGCCTGCGCAGCAGCGGCCATAGATTGTGCCGCTTGTTGGAGCAGACGCCGTAAACGCTCGACTGTCTCCGTCGAGAGTTCGCGGTTCTGCTCCGGGCCTGCGGGTTGTGAACCGTCGGGAAGATCCAAACGGAATGTATAGGTATGCTCATTGCGTACAATTGTTAAAACTGCGGCTTGTTCCATGTGTGCGTGTCTTCCACACTCTTCCCGTTACATCATACAACTACGTCAACAAAAAGAAATAGAAGAGATACCGTCCCAGCATGTAAAGAATGACGGGAGGCTTTTCGGTTTCACTGACAATTTCGACATGTCTATAATATGTGGTAGCCTGTATCGGTGTCAATAGCCAGCATCACCGGGTCTCCAAAAGTATGATTGCAAGGAAGTGTTGGCTCTCTATCCTTGCAGGGGAAATGGGTGTCTACACCGACCACCAACATCCCCCTAAAGGATGGAGACCCGAAGTGTTATGAACATTAACAAAAATAACCAGCATTACGGGTATGGGCCTTACACCCCCGGTTGTGGATAGCAGGAGGTGGTGAGGGCAGCGGTTTTTTGTGTGCTGGGCGGCGAGAAGGACATATCCTCAGTCATGATACCGTCGAAGTGCATGCCCATCGTCTGAAGGCTGGAGCAGTCGCCGGGTGTGGGCAGGATGGTCAGGTCGAGATCAGGAAATGTACCGGCCTGGCGCTGCACCAATAGACGGTAAGGGGTATGCCCGCTGGGGGGAACATACCAGGAGA
>DAOTVZ010000103.1:0-10208 GCA_034436045.1 Ktedonobacteraceae bacterium
GCGCCCGCGAGGCCGAGTTGACCGAGTATATGCTGCTAACACGGCAGGCTCTGGCCGCGCTGCTCTGGTATAAACGCTTCGCACAATCGCTGCTCGATGTCACTGATGCGCAAGCTGCTGGAGACTAAGGAAAAGAGGAGAGAATATGTATCGCTCACGACTCAATACAGTCTATCGGCAGCTTACGCAAGGAAGCCTGACTACTGTTCACGCAGGCCTCTGGCTCGACAGATATATGGGGCAGAATGAGGAAACGGAGACGCGCAGAAAGCTGGTCGAGCAGGTTGCCAGCATTCAACCTTCCGCTGTATACAAAGCGTTTTATCGGCGCTGGGAAGCGATGTTGTGGCAAGAAATGCATGTGAAGCTGGGCGAGGCCACAGTGCAAGGGCGCATGGCGGTTGGCCTGGGCGCGGAAGGCGTGCTGGAAACCTCGGTGGCTCTGCATCACACCTACGGCATGCCTTATATTCCTGGGAGCGCACTCAAAGGTCTGGCCGCCAGCTACGCGCACCAGCGGCTCGGTCCGGTCTGGCAACGCGGTAGCGAGGCGCACAAAGCGCTTTTTGGTGACACCGCCAGTGCCGGTTTCATTACCTTCTTCGACGCGCTCTACATTCCTGGTACGGGACACAACGGGCAGGCGCTCCACGCGGACGTGATTACCGTGCATCACCAGGGTTACTATCGCGGCGATGGCCCACCGACCGACCGCGATCAGCCCATCCCGGTGCCATTTCTGAGTGCTACCGGCACCTATCTGGTTGCCCTATCCGCGCCAGAACTGGAGGAACCCGACGCATGGCTGACCCAGACCTTTACCATCCTGCAACACGCCCTGCGCGATTTCGGCATCGGAGCCAAAACCTCAAGCGGCTACGGACGCATGGAGTTGAAAGAGGCATAGCCGATAGCCACGACCATCCTTTTAGTACCAGTTACCGTTTTTAGAGTGCTGATAAAGAAGCACTCATCAAGCAAATATTTTACATAGAGAGAGAAGGACAGATGTACAAGTTACAATATATGGGGCATCCGCTCTTTGATATTGGGCTTGCAACTATAGTAGCTCATGCGAGAAAAGAGTACCCTGGTGATCTGGAACTAGAAGATCTGGAGAGCGTAGCTAAATTCATTGAGGACAATTACACACAGCAACCGTTGACATCATTTTTGACTGTTTCACTTCCTAACTCTGATTTTACTCAACCCGCATTTAGAGATAAACCAGAACGTCGTAGGGAATATGCTCGTTTAGTAGCACGAAGTATTGGGCCAAATGTACCCAGAAGTGAGGAAGCGTGTGTCTTTACAGGACTACCTGCACTGGGACGAGCGCTCTCCTTCAAGAAGGACAAAAACGGTCACGATGAATTACCGCCGGGTAGAGCATATCGACAGCATATACCCCTTATTACAGGGGAAGGCGTGATTAATTTCTCGCCCTGGGGCGATCCTGGCTTGCCCGTGTCCGGTGAAGCTCTGCTCTGCCTGCAATTCTTTCCTATGGGGTGTCTTAAATGCAACGGGCGTTTGCTAGCTATTCATTCAGATAACTCTGAAATTCTGCTGGCAGCGGCGCGCAAGGCTCTGCAAAAGAACACAGAGGCGATAACGCTGGCAAGGGCCAGCGGTGATACAAAGATGCAAGATGCCTCATCTTCGCCGCAGACGCTGCTGATTGAGACAATTCTGGCAATGGATTTGCACCAGCTAGATGCACGTGAGGAGAGACAACCCTATTCTATTACGGCCTATCATCTCTCAAACAGCGGGCAATCATCGGCGCTGGACGAAAAAAGTCCGCCGCTCAGTATCTACCATCTGCCAATGAGTATTGTGCGTTTTCTTAGCAAGATGGATAATCCTGACTATCAACGCATCTGGCATGAGCTTGAGCAGCGTGGTTGGGAACGCTCAAAGCCAGGCAAGGATAAAACGAATGGTGTAGCTTCGGCTGCGTCACAACGAGGAAGGAACCTTTTTTATGAAGATATTCTTCGCCTACCAGCCAATGCACACAGTTTTGTAATGACATACTTGCTGCGTATTCCTGAACGTACATCTTTTCAGAGCGATCCACGCAGAGAGTACAGTTTACGTCAGGAGGTACATCTGCTTTCCTGGCTCTTTACAGAATTATTTTTGAAAGAGGTGATTCATATGGATAAGGAACGTATCGATGAAATCCGCAGCCTGGGTGATGCGCTTGCATACTACGTGATAGAGCAGAACGACAAGGGCTTCTTCCGCAACTTTTATAAAGTACAACGCGCGAACGATTTTCGTTCACTGCTATTACGTGCAAACTACAAGCATGTGAAGGCGGGTCATGCTCCGCTTATTACCCTGGAGCCATATCTAAGCATCTTCGAGGAAGGCTACGAGATGATGTCACCCAACTGGAAATTCGCGCGTGATCTTGTCCTTATTCGCATGGTTGAGCAACTCTACCAGAGGGATTGGTTTGGAACTAATCCAGATGCTTTACCAGATAGTACAGACATTGATACAGAGGATATTGAAGCAGCTACCCAACAATGAAAGGAAGGGATTTCTCATGACATTTGTAACAGGACTTCTCCTAATCGACGCTCCAGCCTCGGCGCTGAACAATCTTGGCAATATTGTCGGTGAGCGTGATCAGAACACAAGTGGTGTGAAGTTGATCAGTACCCGTGAAGGCGCATATCCTTATGTTTCGGCACAGGCATTCAGGTACTGGTTGCGTACCACTGCTCAAACGCATGTAGAGGGGTGGAAGGCTGCTCCTATCTATCGAGAAGATAAAATTGCCTATACAGACAGTAATCCGATGCTGTGGTGGGATGATGATTTGCTGGGGTATATGCGCGCGCCCAAGAAGTCCTCGAAAGGTTCTCAAGCTACAGATACAACACTACAAAAGGAAACAGATATTGTCGAACCGGTAACACGTGTATCGCCATTGCGTGTCAGTACTCTGGTTTCGATTGCGCCGGTGAATATCACGAATGACTTTGGTGTGATGTCACGTCATGAAGGTGACCCGGTTCCCTACGAGCATCAACTATATCGTACAACGTTGCAGGGATTGTTCTCGCTTGATTTGCATGCTTCTGGTACGTTCTCTTATCGCAACAAGGCAGGCTATCGCAACCTCGATTCTGTGCGTCTGGCATTGGCACAACAACAAGGATTAGAGCATCTTGAGGCAGAGAAGGCATATCGGTTGCCATTACAAGAGCGTGTCAGGCGTATACAGGGACTCTTTGAAGCAATGGCACTCCTGGAAGGGGGAGCCAAGCAGGCTATCCATTATACCGATGTTGCCCCAGCATTCTGTATTATGGCTGTTACGCGCGGCGGCAATCATATCTTTGGACATGTCGTTGGCGCAACGAACAAAGGGCTGCCTGTCATTAAACATGATGCGCTACAAGAAGCGTTGACGACGATGCGCGATGAGATTCTTTCGCCTATTTATGTTGGATGGGTGCGGGGCTATCTTGATGAGCAGCGTCAGCAGTTCGAAGATTTTATCACGAATATTACGAACTTGCCGATCTTTGTGTATCACCCCCGTGATGCCTATCGCGCCTTTGTAGAGGATTTAGCGCGCCCTGAAAATGCCTCCTGGCTCAAATAAGAGAGGGATGCTATGATGCAGGTATTGAAAGTCGTGGCGGAGGGAGCAATTACCTCCTTCCGCCGTCCACACTTTATGCACGGTATCCAACCCACGTTCCGCATGCCACCGCCTGCAACCATTTATGGGCATATATGCAGTGCGCTTGGGGAGCTAGTACCACCGGAGGGGTTACTGTTTGCTTACCACTTCACTGCTCGCACTGCATTCAGTGATGTAGAACATACCATCATTCTTGCAGAAGCTGGTGGCAAATTAGAAGGCACAAACTATCCTAAAGTGTTACAGGGCGGTGTCCAGCCATTCAAACGTGAGTTGCTCTTCCAACCACGCTTGACGCTGTATATCAATCGTCCTGCGTGGATCGATGCATTCCGTAGTCCACGGTACGCGGTTGTTTTAGGCCGTTCGCAGGACCTGTTTACCTATACATCAATAGAAGTTATAGAGCTACAACAGGCTGAACATGCGTATTTTGAGCATACCTTGCTGCCCTATACGATGGCAACGCAGGTTGGGCAGGGTATTACAGAACTGTTGCCACGCTACATTGACTACGAGCGCAAACGTGTACCAACATTCGCGCGCTATGTATGCCTGGAGAACCGCGTGCATAGCAGTGATTTCTGGTTTGCTGAACAGGAGACTTATTGGATTGATCCTGCATCGACTCTTTACCAAGATGATTACCTGGGCCTCTTCTTCCATTCCTTTGTAGGAGAACAGCATGAAGCCATCTCACTGGCCTGATTGGCTAGATACTCTATGGGCCAAAAGCAGCATGACGCCTGGCCAAGCAGGAGAGAGCCTGGCACAGCATACCTGGTTAGTGCTGGAACGCTTGGCTGAGCTTGCTCACTTGCGTCCAGACCTTGCTAGCTATCTCAATGCTCCCCGTCTCTGGCATTGCCTATTCTGGGCCTGCTTCTTGCATGATTTTGGAAAGGCAGCTAGCGGTTTCCAGCGTGCGTTGCGCGGCAAAAAAAGCTGGCGACGCCGCCATGAAGTTCTCTCACTGGCTTTTTTGAACTGGATAGCTCCATCGTTCTCTCCCACGGAACAACGATGGGTTCTTGCGGCTATCGTGTCACACCACCGTGATGCGAGTGAGATTATCAAAACCTACGATAAGTATCGTAATCCAGAATTGGTAGAGGAGATGCTAGCCGACCTTGAGGAGCAGACCGTGAGAGGATTATGGAAATGGCTCCATGATTGTTCAGCCCCATGGATTGAAGCTCTTGGTCTACGTCAGTTCGGAGTCGAGCCAGCAACGCTTGTGACGGAAGAACAAGCCATACACATTGTTGGCATAGAAGGTGTGCAGCACACTCATCAATGGCTAACCGACTACAGGCTCTTTATCAAGCACCTCCCTTCAGAGCGCGATAGGCGCATTGTTACAACGCTTGTCATGCTTCGTGGCCTGACTACCACAGCAGATCATGCCGCTTCAGCACATCTGGCACAGATTCCACAAGGAATACAGCGTCCCTGGAATACATTGGCTAAATCTTTGGCCGAACACTTACGCGCACAATTGGATGGTAAGGAAATGGTGATCTATAGCCATCAAGCTGAAAGTGCACGGCGTCATAGTACTTCAGCCATACTCATCGCACCAACGAGCAGTGGGAAAACTGAAGCGGCACTATTCTGGGTATTGGGAGATGGAGTGAAAGCAACACCACGTGTTTTCTACACATTGCCCTATCAAGCAAGTATGAATGCCATGTACGATAGGCTACGTTCATCACACTACTTCGGCGAACAGTCTGTCGGCTTGCAACATGGACGTGCGCTACAGGTACTCTATCAACACCTGCTCAATAGTGAGAATGGCCCCGTGTCTGCTGCTCAGAATGCCAGGTGGGAGCAGAACCTAACGCGGTTACACGCCTGTACCATGAAAGTCTTTAGTCCCTATCAAATGTTGAAAGTACTCTATCAGTTGCGCGGCTTTGAAAGCATGTTGGCAGATTATACGCAAGCTGCCTTCATTTTTGATGAAATTCATGCCTATGAGGCCAATCGGCTTGCTCTGATTTTTGCGCTGGTAAAACATCTACGAGAAAATTATGGCGCTCGCTTTTTCGTCATGTCAGCGACCTTTCCTTCCATCCTCCGCGAGGTCATGCCTGAGATTTTGGACATCGACCAACCGATACGCGCAGATGAAGAGCTTTTTCAACACTTCCGTCGCCATCATCTCAAACTGTTACACGGCGATCTTGTTCAGGATGGGATGAGTAAAATTGTTGCCGATGTACAACAAGGAAAATCAGTTCTCGTATGTTGTAACACTGTAGCAAGAGCACAGGATGTATACAAACTTTTACAAGAGCATTTGGGTGAAGGACAAACAAAACTTATTCATAGCCGTTTTACGATAAGGGATCGTTTATTGCGTGAAAATGAAATTCTCTCACGTTGTGAGATCGGGACAGTACATACCGCTCTTGCCGTGGTTGCTACACAAGTGATCGAGGTGAGTCTCAATATTGATCTTGATACTATATATAGTGATCCAGCGCCTCTTGACGCTCTGGTACAGCGTTTTGGACGTGTGAATCGCGTCGGCAAAAAGAATATTGTTCCAGTACATGTTTTTCGTCGGCCATACGACGGACAGGGAGTTTATCAAACAAATCTCGTACAAAGAACGCTCGATGTATTAGAGCAGCATGATGATAAAGACATTGATGAACTAATGATTGAAAAATGGCTCGATGAAATTTATTCAACTCCAGCGATTCATGATGTCTGGCGAGAGCAGTATGACAAACAGTATGCTCTCGCCATATCTTTACTTCAACAACTTCGTCCATTTGATTCGGATAAAGATTTGGAAGAGAAATTTGAAGCGTTATTCGATGGTGTTGAGGTATTACCGCGTGTATTTGAGGAAGAATATCTCAAGTACATGGCACAAGATGACTTTCTAGAAGCTTCTCAGCTCTTTGTCGGCATCAGTTATAGAAAATACCAGTGGTTGAAGTCAAAAGGTAAAGTGCTTCCTATGGAGGGTACTTATCGTAAGCGCTGGGTTGTTCTGCAAGAATATAGCCCGGAATTTGGCCTGCTGTTCGACTCATCATTGGATGTACCAGTTGATGAGTATTAAAAGGCTCTCTGCATATCATAACACAGTATATGCAGCAGCAGTAGTTCTTAGATATAGAGGGGCTTTGTTATGCTAACGATGTATTTTCTGAAAATCACGGCTGAGGCTGTGACGCCCTTGTCACTCGACCCCTATTGCGGTTCGGCCATACGCGGTGCGTTTTTTCATGCCATCTGGCAGCGTTTTTGTACTCATCGTGAAGCACCAACGTGTAGCGATTGCTCGCTCGTTTCGGTCTGTCCAGTTGCCTCATTGGTTGCGCCACTGCGCGATGAAGCCATACGTGGACGCGATATTCCCCGCCCATATATCATTACCCCGCCCTATAATCCTCGTGGACGCTATGGGCAAGGGGAGACTTTTTCTTTTAGCATCACACTCATTGGCGATGCCGCAAAGCTCTACCCCTATGTCATGCGGTCTTTGCTGGAAATGGAACGTAGTACACTTGGTCATCCTTTGCCGGAACTTAAACAGCAAAGAGGAAAGTTCAGGATACAATCTATCCATGCTTATCACCCTTTTACGGAAGAAAAACAACTTCTCTGGCAAAAAGGAGATAATCAGCCTGATAAACTATGGCTAAGCATTACCGCTAACGATGTGATCAAAAGAGCAGAGCAGCTTTCAAATTACCATGTCAACATTCATTTTCTCTCACCAACACGCCTGGTTGCAGAAGAGCACATTTTGAAGCGCCCTGATTTCCGTATTCTGATATTACGCCTGGCGCAACGTCTGGAACAGGTTTATCACGAGTATGGCAGTAATGCACAAGCAGAGGTTGCTATCCCCTTATTTGGACAAGAATGGTATCTCGCCATCAAAGATCAGGCCAAGGATGTGTATCTTGTACAGGATGAAACACAATGGGTAGATATACGAAGTTATTCTCAACGGCAGAAGCGTCAGATGCCTATTGGGGGCTTTGTAGGTAGAGCCTCTTTTGCAGGTAATATCAATCCTTTCCGTGAGTTGCTAGTCTGGGGTGAGGTATTACGTGTTGGCAAAAATGTAGTGAAAGGCGATGGAGCTTACTGCATAGAGTTGTAATTTCTCTTCCAATCACTTCATTGTTCCTCCTATTCATTATAGGAGCAGTTCGCAGGAGAAGAGTTTATGGATCTTCTTGTTGAAGGTAAAGGTTCGTTTGTGGGCAAGCATCAGGGGCGCGTGCGGGTCACACGCGAGCAGAAGACGGTCATGGAGGTGCCGCTGATTCATCTTCAGACGATTCTGGTGCTGGATCGCGGCGTCAGCATCTCCAGCGACGTGGTGCAGACCTGTAGCGAGGAGGGTATCCCCATTCACTTCCTCGATGGGCGTGGCAACGCGCTGGCCAGCCTCTATTCAGCCGGATTGACCGGCACGGTGCTGACCCGACGCGCCCAGTTGTTAGCCTACGAAAACAGCACCGGCATCGCTGTCGCCAAAGCCTGTGTGCGCGGCAAACTGGAGAATCAGGCTAACCTGTTGCGCTACATGGCAAAGTACCGCAAAGAAACCGACCCGGCGCTCCACGAGGAATTGATGCTAGTGGCGCTGGAGATGCGCGATTATCTGCACGAGTTAGAGATGTTGCAAGGTGAGAAGATCGAGCAGATACGCGAACAGATGCTCTCGGTGGAGGGCCGCGCTGCGCAACGCTACTGGGCCATGATCGCGCGCATCATTCCCGCCGATCTGGTCTGGCCCGGACGCGAGACGCGCGGAGCCATCGACCTCTTCAACTCCGCGCTCAACTATGGTTATGGCATCCTCTACAGTCAGATCGAGCAGGCCATCGTACTGGCAGGCCTCGACCCCTACGCCGGTTTTCTCCATGCCGACCGTCCCGGTAAACCAAGTCTTGTCCTCGACCTGATCGAAGAATTTCGCCAGACCGTTGTGGATCGCAGCATCATCGGTCTGGTCAACAAGCGCGTGCTGCTCAAGCAGCAGGAGGATGGTCTCCTGGATGAGCCGACGCGCCACAAGATTGTCGAAAAGATACGTGAACGACTGGAGAGCAGCGAACTCTATGAGAAGAAGCGGCAGGCATTGCGCCTGATTATGCAGCAACAGGCCAGACATCTCGCACTCTTCCTGCGCGGTGAACGCGAGAGCTACGAGCCGCTGGTCGCAGGATGGTGAATCCTATGCGTTATCTGCTCATCTACGATATTGTCCATGATGGCACGCGCGCCAAAGTCGCCGATGCCTGTCTGGACTACGGCCTGGAGCGTATCCAGTTCAGCGCCTTCAGTGGCGAACTGAGCAAGGTGCATCTGCAAGAGCTATGGGTTAAGATACAACGCCGTGTTGGCAAGCATACGGCAAAGGTTTATCTCTACCCGCTTGATGAAAAAAGCTGGCAGGGGCGACGTTTGCTGGAACGCCAGGGGGAGGAATAAAGCGATGGGAATGCTTTTTGAAGTAACAGACCTCAAGCAATACACCGTCTGTCCGCGCATCGTCTTTTATCGCTACTGTTTACCCAAAGTGCGTCCGGTGACGGTGCTGATGGAGGAAGGCATCCGTCAACACGAGCGGGAAGACGAGCGTGAGGAGCGGCGCAGTCTGCGCACCTATGGTCTGACGCAGGGTGAGCGCGTGTCGCATCTCAGCTTATGTTCAGAGCGGCTCGGTCTCTCCGGTCGGGTAGACCTCGCCATTGCGGTACCGGGGCGTGGTACGCCTGGGGCGGAAGGCATCGTCGTCGAATACAAATATTCGGAGCAGAAGGCCGGTACTCACTTCAAACTGCAACTGGCGGCCTACGCTCTGCTGCTCGAAGAAGCCTGGGAACTGCCCGTCAGGCGAGGCTTCCTCTACTCCATCCCTCTGCGCCGTGCCGAGGCCATTGCCATCACGCCGCGTCTGCGGGCCAGTGTCCTGCAAACGGTAGAGCAAATCCAGCGATGTGTCTCCGACGAAATCATGCCCGCGCCGCCGAGCAGTTTAGGCCGCTGTGTCGCCTGCGAGTTTCGGCGTTTCTGCAACGATGTCGTCTAGCCTCTAGCCACATCCCCTTTATCAGGTGGCCCTACGCGGGCCACCTTCGCAAATCGCTTCCCTCGGCTTGCGAAAAATGCTCATCTTTGCCTGAAGGCCGCCGCAAAAACTGCTTCATCCTCTCCCGTTTGCCAGAACCGTTCGCAAATCCCCCCCATACGGGAACAAAAAGCGATCTGCGGACAAACTCATCAATAAATTCGCGGGGGTCGGCGGAAACACCTCTATTCATCGCGCTACAATGCCCATTGTGGCCTCTTCCCTTGACGTTCCCCGATCCATGAGGTACATTATTCCCAACATCATGGCGGTTGCATAGAAAAGCCCCGGCTTGAGGGGACTGCAAGTTTCTAAAATGGTTTATAAGCAAGAATGTAACGCCCGGTTGCATAGAAAAGCCCCGGCTTGAGGGGACTGCAAGTTATTCTGGCCGAAACACGCCGTCAGAAGGCCAGCGTTGCA
>DAOTVZ010000104.1:0-3301 GCA_034436045.1 Ktedonobacteraceae bacterium
CTACACTGTTCAGGCCATCAGCAAGCCTGTTCTCAGGCAAGGTTTCATTGAGCCTTCAGGGCTTTCTATCCGTATCAAAACCACTCATCACAACGTCGATCAGGTGCGCATCATTCCTCGACATGGCTTCTATGTCGTAGAAGTGGTCTATACCCGCGAACCGGTTCAGGCAGAGGTAGACCCAACGCTTTACGCTGGCATTGACATTGGGGTGGACAATCTGGCAACGCTAACATCAAACAAGAAAGGCTTTGTGCCGCGCATTGTTAACGGGCGTCCGGTCAAATCCATCAACCAGTTCTACAACAAGCGCAAGGCGGAATTAGACGAGAAGCTGATGAAAATGGATGCACACCGCCGTCATTCGCACCGCCTGGAACGGCTTATCACCACACGCACACGCCGCATCAATCACTATCTCCACACTGCCAGTCGGCGCTTGGTCAATCTGCTGGTGAAAGAGGGCATCGGCACACTGGTCATTGGCAAAAACCCGAACTGGAAACAGAAAGTGGACATGGGCAAGCGAAACAACCAGCAGTTTGTGGCTATTCCTCATGCCCGTTTCATCGAGATGCTGGCTTATAAAGCTGAACTGGTCGGCATTCGCGTCATTATCACCGAAGAGTCCTACACCAGTACGTGCAGTTTTCTGGATCATGAGCCGATAGGCAGGCACGAAACCTATGCGGGCAAGCGGGTGAAACGAGGATTGTTCCGTGCCTCCGATGGACGGCTCATCAACGCCGATGTGAATGGCAGTGCCAATATCATCAGGAAAGTAGCTCCAAACGCTTTTGCCGATGGAGTAGAGGGCGTGGTAGTTCGCCCAGTGCGCTTTTGCGCATAAACGAAAGCAAGCGGTCAATGGAACGCTATGCTTTTCGGAACTATTTGGATGAGATTCACCTCTGGCTTGTGTCCATCACGTCATATCCCTACTGCCTGGTTTCTGACAAACTGGTTAGTTCCGCGCTGATCTGCCAGAGGCGCTCCTGCACGTTGATATCGTAGGAGATGGGGGCCGAGGGTTTGGCGGCGAACTTCTCAAAATATTTGCCGGTCACACCCTCAAGTTCCGGTGAGGATGCCAGGTAGAGCGAGGTGAAGGCACCCTCCTCCGGTGAGATGCCGAAGAGGCGCGCCAGCACTGCCAGGGGGCGCATGAAGGGCGGCAATGGACTGACCCAGATGTTGGTTGCAACGGTGCCAGGATGCAAACAGTTCACGGTAACGCCGGTGCCTGCGAGACGACGAGCCAGTGCGTAGGTGAAGAGAACATTTGCCAGTTTTGACTGCTCGTAGCCCCTGCCAGGGTGGAAAAAACGTCTCATTTGTAAATCATCCAGGTCAATGTAACCTGAATAATGCGCCACCGAGCTAACATTGACAATACGAGCGGGCGCGCTGGTCTTGAGCGTATCCAACAGCAGGTTGGTGAGCAGGAAGCTCCCCAGGTGGTTCACGGCCAAGAACTTCTCGATGCCATCGGAACTCAATTGCCGCCAGAGAAAAAAGCTGCCCACGTTATTCACCAGCACATGCAACTGCTGATAGTGTTGCTGAAATTCAGCGGCAAGCCGACGAATCGCTTGCTGCGAAGCGAAATCGGCCAGTAGCAGTTCAACGGACGGGTTGCCGCTGCGTCGCATAATATCCTGTCGCGCCCGCTCACCCCGCTCGCGGTTGCGGCACACCATAACGACGGTTGCCCCCATGCGCGCCAGCCCCAGCGCTGTCTCCTTGCCAATGCCAGCATTGGCCCCCGTGACCATACAAATTTTGCCATGCATAAACTGCGACTCTAGTTGTTGGCTCACGTTAAAAAGACCTCCCACAAATAGTTCTGTTTATTATTATAGATCAATCCTACCGTTTCACCACATAATGACGAGCGACCAGCAGGGTCGCCCATCGTGTCTGTCTCCATCGTGCTATAATACCATTTATGGAAGACGTGAATCCTGTCGGGAAGCTGGAGGCCCTGGAAGCTCTGCTTCAGGTACAATTTCATGATCGTTCATTGCTTCTGCGCGCCATCACGCACCATTCTTGCTGTCCAGAGACGGCCCGTCACGACTCGTATGACACATTAGAATTCTTAGGTGATGCCATCATCAGCGCACATGTGGTGGAACATATTTACCGCACATTTCCTGACGCCAGCGAGGGCGAAATGACGGCGCTGAAATCAGAGGTGGTCAGTCGGCGTGTGTTCGCACAGATCGGGCGGCAGCTTGGCCTTTTCCCCTTTATCCGCATCGACCTGGCTAATTTGCGCACCTTCAACGAGCGTTCCCGCGACTCGTTGTGTGCTGATGTTTTAGAGGCCATCGTCGGCGCGATCCAGATCGACCAGGGGGCCGAGGCGGCGCGCGCCTTCGTGGCCCGTGTTGTACTGCCGATGGTAGAATATGTCAGTCAGCAGAAGCTGGACTCGAATCCGAAAGGGCGTTTGCAGAAGCTGGTCTTGCAGCGTTCGGGGAGTCTGCCGCGCTATCGTGTGCTGGAGCAGGGTGGCAGCAATAATGATCGCATCTTCGTGGTGGGCGTCTTCGAGCGGGATTTCCTGCTGGGGGTGGGCAAGGCATCCAGTATTAAAGAAGCGGGCCGTATGGCGGCTCGTGAAGCGCTGGAGCTACTGCTGCCCAAAGAAGAACAGAGCAAGTGAGGATGGCGTAACGGGTATGGCGGTGAAGCATCCGTTGAACTGGTACGAGGCGAGCTTGCCCACGCACGAACGCAAGCTGCGTGGCCACTTCTCCACTCCGCCTCCGCTGGTAGAGCATATTCTGGATGCTTGCGCCTATACACCTGACCGCGACCTGTCGGCTCTGCGCGTGCTTGACCCGGCCTGCGGTAGCGGCAACTTTCTGATCGGAGCCGCGCGTCGCCTTTTGACCAGCATGCTACGACAAACAACAACACTTTCCCCTGAACAAGCCGCCAGGCAGGCATTGCGTGTTATGCAGCGCAATCTGTGGGGGCTTGATCCCGACCCTGTTGCCTGTTGTCTGGCCCAACTCGGCCTGCATGAAGTAACTACTACCCTGCTCGGTCAGCAGCGCGTGTATCCACCATTTCATATTCACCAGGCTGATGGGCTGGCGCTGCCCTGGGAGAACTGCGAAACGGTGGATCTCTTTCTTGCCAACCCGCCTTATCTGGCGACTAAAAATGGTATGTTGAACGGCTATCGCTCGGCGCTGAGGCGCGGTCAGGTCGATAGCTATCTGCTCTTCTTGCAACTGGCCTTGCAGGTGGTGCGCCCCGGCGGCTGGCTGGCGTTGATATTGCCCGA
>DAOTVZ010000105.1:0-29179 GCA_034436045.1 Ktedonobacteraceae bacterium
CGAATACATCACATGGTTTTACAGGGGATGTGCGCAGTGACCTCTTTTCCTGGGCAGTGATTGCCTGGGAACTGCTGACCGGAGAATTACCCTTTGCCGATACCGAAGCAAAATTATCCGATCAACGCCGTCCCTGGCCCTCTTCTTGTGCTGAATGGGGACACATGCTATCTAACTCTCTCTCTACTGAAACTACTGGCTTGCTCGAAGCTTGCCTGGCTCATGATCCTGTTTTGCGCCCCACTCTTTCAACGCTCAAAAAACACTTCTCTCAGGGGTCAGAAAGTTGCTAGCGATGACTAGCGGTTTTGCTGGAAAGAGAAATCGATGGATCAGACTGAGAATAGTGCTAGCTCGCAAATTGTGGCTGAAAAGTATCGTCTCCTTGGAGAAATAGGTAAAGGTGGTTTTGGGCGGGTATACAAAGCTGAACATACCTATTTGCAGAAACTGGTGGCAGTGAAAGTCAGCCATTCTGAGAGCGACGCGATGCTGAAAGATGCTCTTATACGAGAGGGTAAGGTATTAAACCAGTTAAAACATGACAATATCGTCTACTTGCAAGATTTGACGTTTGATGGGAACCAGATTTGTCTGATAATGGACTATATTGATGGTGGTGATCTTCGCGCCTTGCTCAAGGAGGCTCCTGATCCCCTCGCGCTGGAAGCGGTTGATGAGATCATCAAACAGATTGCTGCTGGACTGACTTATCTACATCAGAGGGGAATTATTCATCGTGATCTGAAACCGCATAATATTCTACGCGATAAAAGTGGGCATCTCTTTATCACTGATTTCGGTCTGGCCAGAGTACTCGATACGACCTCTACCCTGGGCACTCAGTCTATGCTGGGTGCGGCTGGTACCCCGGCTTATATGGCACCCGAACAATTTGCAGGCCGCCCAGACCGTCGTAGTGATCTCTATAGTCTGGGGGTTATCACCTATCAATTGCTTACCAAACGGCTTCCTTTCCCTGGAGACCATCTACAAGCGAAGAATGGGCATCGGTACCAGTCTCCTCCGTCCTTGCTTGACTTCAACCCAAAACTTACACCTGAGATTGAGCAGGTGGTCTTAAAGATGCTTTCTAAAGCGCCGGAGGAGCGCTATCAAACCGCCTCTGACTTCTATCAGGCGCTGCATGAGGCAATCGTGAGCAAGGAGAAAGACATCTATGCCACCCCTGAGAATATTACTGAGCAGCTTCTTAAAATCCTGGATGATCGCATTTTTCATCTGGCGGTCGGTGACTATCGTGGCCCATTCACTATTGATAAGCGTATCCGTATGATTGGTGCAGGCTCGAAGACTGTTCTCTATGCCGTGGATGAATATGTTCTCCATATCCGCACTTCAGGGGTGCGTCTGGAGAACATGATTATTCAGCGTACACCTGAGAGCCGGGATGAACCGGCTCTTCGTGCCGATAGTGACGTTTCATACCAGCTAGATCATGTGGCCGTTCAAGGGGGTATCGCGCAAGGCGCTTGCTGGGATATTGCAAAATGGGAACTGCCAGTTGACGGGATTGATTTCGGGCGCATTCCGGTTGGCAGTACGCAAAAGAGAGACCTTGCCCTTGAAGTGAAAGAGCGGTGTATGGTCGAGACCAGTGTGGCGGGACTGGAGATATCGCCGACAGACCTGCTTCCTGGCCCTCACAGCCTGACTTTGACTTTTAATACCGGTGACAGGCCGCCCAAAACACTGGTGAGTGGAGAGATAATCTTACGGGTCAGGGATAAGCCAGAAATGCACGTCATCCCGGTAAAAGGTCAGATTGAGCAACCTACCAGTCTCACTGCCGTGAGTATACCGCCCTCTATTTCCCAGCCTTCTCCTATTCCCTCTATGGAATGGCAAATTCGACTTCAGAAGCAGGCGGCGGCATCTCTTTTGCGTGTTCTTGGTGATGAGGAAGATAAAAAGAGAGTGGAGCAATGGCAACGGAGCCAGCGTAATCAAGATCAACGGAGCCGAAATGTAACTATAGAGGTTCAACAGCGTGGTGAACAACTCTTTGAAAATCTCTCAGGTACTGAGCCTCGTCTCTGGTATATAAGACGTGTAAGTAAAAATGAAGAGAATAACAATCAAAAAGAGAAATGGCAGCTCACTCTTGCCACCGACACAGATAAATTGCCCCCTTTGCTGGTGGGTCGTAAGAAAACCGTGTGTCTGACAGCAAGGGTGCCACGAGAAGGAAAAGGAAGAATAGATGTTACTGATATCCGCTTCCTCGAAGAGGAGGATGGAATTCAGGAACCGAATGTGCTACCAGTCCGGCTCCGTCTTGCACCATCTCTACCGGAGAACAGGGGTATTCCGCTCGAATTTATTGCTCTGGTACAGGCACTACCTGTTATCGACCCACAAAAAATAGATAGGGATCAGTTGCTGGACTGGGAGATGCTGCTTCAGTTGCAGAAAAAGATCATCGAGAAACGTCAGTATTCGATTGGCTATACCGGCTATGACTATCGTGAGGGGCAAACGAAGATTACCTTTTCTCTCAACAAAGAAAGCGCCCTGGATGGTCAAATGAATCCGTTATCCTACGAAGAATTTCGACTGCTGGCTTCCAGACCCAGATCAAGAAATGAGAATCTGCTGTTGTTCCGTGAACTTCCTTCAAAAGACGAGCTTCCTCCCACAGAGAGGCGTTCTGGTATTGAGATCGGTACTGTACAACGCTTTGATGCAGCTAAAGGAACGTTGAGGATCAGCTTTGATAAGCTTAAAGAAGACGAACAAAAAAAGCTACAAAGAAAGTTGAGTGGCGAAGGCTTACCTCCCACTGGTTATCTCTATTTTGAGGCGCGCGGAGATGTCAAGCAGGTTGAGCGGCAACAGTGGGCTGTTGACGCTTTGCGAGAGGGAAGAACATCTAACCCGGCACTGGCCGACTTTTTCTTTCATCCCTACAATGCCCGACTTCCTCAGGCTATTCAGAGCCTCCAACCGGCTGACCTCCTCTTGGGAAGCTGCAATAGCGGGCAGCTTACGGCGGTTGAAATGGCGCTGGCGGCTCCCGATCTCTTGCTCGTACAAGGCCCGCCCGGCACCGGCAAAACCACGGTTATCGCTGAGATTTGCTACCAGGTGGCGCTACGTGGCGGACGTACTCTGATTGCATCACAGTCAAATCTGGCCGTCGATAATGCCCTGAGCAGGCTGATTCACCACCCCAGTATTCGTGCCGTGCGCAAAGGCAATGCCGATGGCATCGAGGAAGAGGGAAAAGATTTTACAGAAGAGAACGTTATCCGGCTCTGGCTCAATAACACCGCCCAGGATTGTCAGAAAAAATCGGCGCAGCGACAACAGATAATTGAGCAACTCACTACGATTACGAAGGATGCAGATCGCTTTTCCGAGTATTATCGATACGAGGCAGAGTATGCGCGCGAGCAAGAAACATTGCAACGTGAATATGAGCGAATTGCCAAAAAAATCCAGACATGTGAAGATGAAGTCGCTCAGAGCGCGGAAAAGGTCAGACAATACTACCCGCTATCACAAACCTTTTCAGCTATCCTGGCCGGAACAATCGACTGCAAGAGCGCCAATCCTGATGAGTTGCAGGCTGTGTTTCAGTACCTGGAAGAACTGGGATTCCGAAAACAATGGCTCAGAGATGTAAATACTTGCTTGCGTATTCTGCAAGAAGTAGACTTAAAACCTGCCGATGAAGAGCTTTTGTCGCGGGAAGGATGCTTATTTCACTGTATCCTCTGGCTCAAAGAGCAGGTGCCGATCTATAAAAATGCCTGGAGTAATAATCAACCTTTGCATACAAAGCTGGAAGATCAGTTAGTAATATTGCACGAGTTGGAGCAGCGGCAGCGCTCTAAAGAGACGGAACTGGAAAATAGAAAAAAACAACTGGTGGAGCTTGATCAACACATTACTCATCTCCGCTATAAAATGCAGCGTAGTATTGATACACTACAAATGTTGCAACGGGCCAGGCAAGCGTTGCCTCCTTCGAACCATGTTGCAAATGCACTGCTGACGTTTCTGCAAGCAGAAGTTGATCGGCATTTACAATCCAGGGTAGCTACTCAGTTCGCTGCGATGCCTTTAAGCATGTTCCCAGAGGAAATTGTCTGTCTCATTCAAGGCCAGAACGCGCCTGCTATCTTAGCAGATGCGTGGCGCTCTGCTGAACTGAACGTGCAGCAAAGAATGCAAGCGTTACTTCATGAAATGGCTCTCTATAGTCAAGACTGTATCAGGCTGGCAGCATGTAGGCAGCAATCTGGCCAGGAGTTGTTAGCTTTTCCTGAAATTGAGCAGGTCGTTCATCTCGAACCCCCCAGGTATAACGGAATGCCACGTGATAGTCTTGGTTTCAGGCAGCTTATTGACGCCCTTCAGCAGAAAGTAGATGAAATACATAAAATCCATAAAGAGATATCCACCCCTCTTTGGGGTTCTTTGTACAAAAAGAGTCATGAAAAGAGAATCCTGGATCTGTTTATTGAAATACGTGATTTATTATTGATTGCCGATAAGGCTCGATCAAACATGTCTCAGGTCTGGAGGAATGCTCAGCTAACTATTGCGCGAGAGATTGCTAGCTCATTATCTTCTGAGTTTCAGAAGAAGATTGAAGCGCAAATACAAAAGGCAAGTTATGATCTCAGCGGTATTCAGCGAGAGAGAGAGGAGAGAGACAGTGATAGGCAGAAGCTGGAAGAGACAATCGCTGCTGTGCAAGTTCAAATGTCGCAGGTCACGACAGAACTGGTGAATTGTCAACAGCAATTGACCAATTTCTTACAGGAAATAAATCAGAGTCCTGTCTTTCCCACTGCCTTACGCGATTTAGCACGTCAAGCGACTTTCCCCTCATCTGAATTTGTGCGGGAATACACAATACAGATTCAGTCGTGGAATGAACAGGTAGAGAATCTGGAGAAACTCATAGGAAGCGTCTGGAGTGTGCTAGAGAAGGCTTCCGAGAAGGTAGGGGAACAGCTCGCTTGCGCGCGTGGGACGTTGAAGGAGCGGCGGCAGCAGGTGCGCAATCTCCAAAGTGAACAAGAGACACTCAGGAAGCGGATGCAGCAAGATCAAGCGCAGCTTCAACGAGAACGTGAGTGGTGGCATGGGTTCTGGACAACTATTCCAGAGTATTTACGTCCCTTCTGCCCATCAGGGGATATTTTTGCACAACCGTTTTTGAGCATGATGCAGCAACAGTTTGAGAGGTGGCAGCAGGAGTTAGAAAGAGAGCAAACATTTTCTCTGCGTTACGACGGGCTGGTCGCCGATTGGATAGCTGCTCTACAGCATATTTCTGATCGAGATAGCAAGGCGCTGGGAGAGGTCTATCTACGTAATGCCAATGTTGTAGGTATCACGTGTGGACAGTCTTATCGTCTTTCGTATAGAGATTTTTGTGCTATTGCAACTTTTGACGTAGTAGTAATCGATGAGGTTAGTAAGGCAACACCGCCTGAGCTTCTTTTGCCTGCTATTCGTGGGAAAAAGCTTATACTGATTGGCGATCAACATCAATTGCCGCCGATGATTGAGGAGAAAACATTAGAGCAGATGGCGGAAGAGATGGGTGAAGACCCTTCAACCTATCGTTACCTCAATAGAGAGTCCTATTTTGCGCAGCTCTATAGAAAGGCACCTGAGCAGATCAAGTGCATGCTGCACATTCAGTACCGCATGCATCCTGATATTATGGCGGCTATCAACCAGTTTTATGAGCGTCCCCTGGAATGTGGGTTACAGAACCCAGATAGCGAGCGAGATCACCAGCTTGGCTCAAAACTGATTGACCCACAGAAGCATCTCGTCTGGATTACCACACCACTGGCGACCTCTCAAGGAGAAAACCGTCGCTTGCACAGGATTCGCGCCCACCATCGCGCCAGCGGAAAAGAAGCATTTACCTACCAGAGTAGCGCTCCAGGTTTTGAAGAGGAGCGCGAAGGTACCTCGTTTAAGAACCTGCGCGAAGTAGAGATCATCGAAGAAATTTGCCGACAATTCCAGCAAGCCTGGGAACAAAAGGGTGCCGGTACTGAGCCAAAAGAAATCGGCATCATTACCTTCTATGAGGCGCAACGCGAGCTACTGCAAAAAAAGTTGGGGGTCTCCAGCAATGGCATCAGTTCGCGCTTCAAAGCGCTTAGATTGCGCATTGGCACCGTTGATCGCTTCCAGGGCATGGAGCGACCTGTGATCATCGTCAGCATGGTGCGCAATAATGTCAGGCGCGATATAGGTTTTGCTGAAAAGGATGCACGCATTAATGTTGCCTTCTCACGTGCGCAAGAACTCCTGGTGATTGTTGGATGCCAGGACCTCTTCTGCGACACGGCACGTAAGGAACGAGCCGTGGAACGCTATCGGAATGTTGCTAAAGTCATTGAGCATCGAGGAGATTTCATTGATGTTTCTTGCAACTGATCTACAGGAACGTCCGATTACTCCTGCTTTGTTAGAGCAAGCACGAAAGCTGCAAGAACAGCTTCGTGGTCTGCACGTGCTGGCGGCGCGTGAATTTCGCTATCCTGTACAACAGCAGAAGGTCACGGTGCAGGTCGAGCATTACCGCACCATAAATTTGCTCGAAAAGTTCATTCTGCGCGCCTACAGAGAGATTGCTCCCGCTCCAGCTATTGAGGAATTAGCAAACGCCCTGGGACTGGATACGCTTTTTCTCAAAACAGCCTGTGATAGTCTCATGGCCCAGGGATACCTGAGTAAGAATCTGCGTGTGACGGAGGAAGGCGAAAAAGCTTTCTCCTCGGAGAACATCGCCGAAGAGTCGGAGACTACCACGCGCTATTTTGTGCGGGATCTGGTGCAGAGTGAACTCTATGTTTCAAAACGTCCCCTGGTGGAAATCAATCATGATGAGTTTGAAGACTTCAGTCCTTACCTGCCAGAGCATCTCAAACAGTTTCCAGCCTTTGAATTTCAGCTTTCTGAAGCCCAACTTCGGGAGTGGAACCTGGATTGTCATAAACCTGATGAAGGCAGCGTTGTCGGTGCGATCAGGCCAGAGGGTGAACCAGAGCTATGCTGGAGGCGCATAGCAATCTTCGTCCTCTATCATGAAACGCCTGACAAAGCACCTGAACAATGTATTACCTTTCAAGCTTACTCAGCAAGGGGCCAGCCATTACCCATAGTTGCCGAACAGCTAACAGAACAATTTCAGCAACGGAAGTTTACCTTAAAAACGCTGTGTGAGTTGGATGAAACATTGTTGATGAGGGAAGAGGAAAGACCATCTGATGATACACTGCTCAACGAGCATACAGAGAAAGCGCTTGTCAACGAACGTTTAGAAGAGCTTCACCCTCAGGTTCAGCTTCCTATGGAGGAGCAGAGTCTTGAACCGGATACAGGAACCGCTCGTCAGTTGCGTGATGTAGAAATCCGGCAGGCTTTTTTAGCTGCCTTACAGAACGCCCGTGAGCAGGTCATTATCTACTCGCCCTGGATTAACCAGCAAGTGGTTGATGAAGAGTTCCTTATCCTGATGGAAAAGCTGGTTCAGCGGGGCGTGCATATTCTCATTGGCTATGGCATTGAACGTGATGAGAGTAAAGAAGAACGTTCGGTGCCACTTCAATTGCTGCAACGTATGCGTGCGATCCAGACTGCTGAAGGGGTACCAGGGGTGATCGTTGAATGGTTAGGCAATTCGCATGCAAAAGAGGTTATTGTAGATAGTAAAGTTCATTTTAGTGGCTCGCAAAACTGGCTTTCCTATCGAGGCGACCGTTTTCCACGTGGAGAAACGGTCTACTGCGTCACGATTGTAGATGAAGTTGAAAAAGCCTATCAATATCAGACAGGACGTTTTATTGAACGCGCACGTAAACTCTGGTCACGAGCCACGGAGGAGGAATGTCGCTTCGCACTGTGTATTCTTTGCTATCTCAAGCATGAACAAGAGGCTGTGGAGTGGCTTCAGCGCGATAAACGCTACTACCTCATTCCTTTCTGGTTACAGCTTGCCCGACAGGCTATTATTTCCGGGCAGGAAGCGCGCATTTTGGTACCGCTACATCGTTTAATCAGGTTTTGTAGTAGCCGGTTTGAGTTGCGAGATCCTTTAAAAACAGAAATAGCGACCGCTTTACACGATGTTCTGCGATGGCTGATGTTGAGAGATAGGCAGCTTGCAGTTAGCTTTATCAGCGATAATAGCTCGGCGTTGGAACGGTTAGGGTTGAAAGGGAATATCTCCAGCACAGAAAACAAGTAGTTTCTGGGAGTGGAAGAACTTAGAAACTGATCCGTTTTTCCATGCAACTTGCGCGTATCGGCAGCCAACGCGGCAAAATACCCTACAAGTGGATTGTGGTCATGGTTGTCGTCTTTGGCTCGTTCATGAGCATTCTCGATCAGACGGTAGTCAACAACGCACTGCCGCAATTGCAGGTAGCCTTTTCCGCAGATCTCAACAGCCTGCAATGGATTCTCACCGTCTACGCGCTCACACAGGGCGTGGTCACCCCAACCACGGCCTTCTTTGCGAATCGCCTGGGGCCCAAACATTTTTATGTGGTCTCACTTGCCCTGTTCACCCTGGGATCGGCGCTCTGCGGCCTGGCCTGGAAGCTGCCGGCGCTGATTGTCTTTCGCGTGGTACAGGCTATCGGCGGTGCGACGCTTTTTCCCCTGGCAATTACTCTGCTGTTCTACGAATTCCCACCCAACGAACGTGGCCTGGTCGTCGGCGTCCTGGGGGTCTCCGCGCTGATGGCTCCGGCGATTGACCCAACTCTGAGCGGCTACTTTGTAGCGTTTGTCGTCTGGCGGATGATCTTCTATATCAAGTGCCTGTAGGGATTGTTGCCATTATCATGGCGCTGTTGCTTTTGCGCGAACGGCCCTCTGAAGCACGCTCGCCTGGAAGAGTAACATACGTCGTCAGCGTTCTTCGCCTCCTCCGGCCCTCGGCACCTGCGGGGTTCCGCGCTTACCTGGACGGATGAGGGAGGAGGGAAACAATCCAGCACAGAAGGCGACGAGGAGGAATGCCCATGTCAGATTCACAGCCTGTTTCGTCTTCCTCTGCATCTCTGCGAGAAATTGTACGGGCAGAACTCGAAGAGACCAGAAACGACTTTCTGGCTCTACTTGCTTCTCTCTCAGAGACCGACTTGCAGCAGAAGAGCGTCATGTCCGCCTGGACGGTCAAAGAATTGCTGGTTCACATCGTTTTCTGGCTGAGGCAAACCCCTGGCGTCGTCAGGGTGGTGCGCACCGGTCGGGGCATCCGCAAGATTCCTACCTCCCTGTTCGACTCAGCAAGAAAGGCGGTCAGTTCCTGCTCGAAGGTGGTCAGTCCGCTATGCTGAACACCGATATCGTCGTGTCTCATTTTAGCAGCGAGGCCCTCGCGTGCCGAGAGCGGATAGAGAGGCATAGCCCCTGTGCCCAGGAGTTGCCTCAGGCGCGTCTGAATATAGTCGAATCTCTACCTGTTCCGCCCTTGGCCAGCACGTCTACTTTGTTCACAACGACGAACAGTTGACGTACAAAGCAGTTCTCCTCATCTGTGATCTCCTGTAACCTTCATGATCTCATAAGTGAAGTGTATGCAAGAGTCGTTGCCACCACCTATCGGCAACTTTATGGGTTGCAGGTGTAAAACCAGTCGAGGAGCGCGCAACTGGCTCTTCGCCTGTAACAATACGCAGCATCTTGTGGGTAAAGGGCCAGTAGTCAGGGATCATCTCATGGGGTGGACGCGGGAACCAATGAGGGCAGCCCAGACACATACTGATATTGTGTGGCTGCTTCTGCCCGTAGAGCGTATAGAACCAGCGGCAGGTAAAATAGGTTTCGGCAAACTCATGCGGCAAGCTGGTGTGTGGCTGAATCACCGGTAAAGCAGGGTGGTTGCCTGAGAAGGCACGTACTGGCACCAGATTCAGACAGGCCCGGTGATGTTCGAGTGCGTCGGGAATAGGACAATGGTTACAGATATCAAGCATAGGCGAAAGGTCTTCATTGTTCCTGGCGAGAACATGACCATGTTCCGGCCCACCACTCGCGCCGCACACATATTCGATCCGCTCCTGTACTTGCTCATCGTTTACCCGGCGTTCCAGACGTAATTCGCAGGTCCGCACTGCCCGTCCCTGGATCACCGTCATTGCTTTGTTTGAGGTATTGGCTTGTTCCATACTCTGGCTCGCTCCTAACTAAAAGCTCATGATGATGAACGATGAGCTGTTTTTTCATCGCGTGTTTTCAGGGTCAACTGTACGATAAGATGTGCCACCCAGGTATGCATCTGCACTCGTTGGCGCTCATCAGTTGGCCTGCCCGCGTAGCGTTCCTGGATATAGGCATGGGTTAATTGATCGAGGAGCAAGCTATCTCTTTGCTCATCGGAAACGTGATTCACATGCCCTATGCTATCTGCTTCAGATTTGAGATAAGTCAGCAGACGCCTCTCATATTCATGCGGTGTTTCAGTTGGTTTCCTGGCCAGACTTTCCTTTGTGGATGCTATCGCCTGGAGGAATTCACGATAACGGGCACGCGCAGAGGTGGGATCGAGCGATTCAGAGGCCATGCTCTCCCCACTCTGAGTTCTAAGCCGCCAGCGACTCCACCATTCTTTCCAGCGTTCACTCAGCAATGAACGGGCATCCAACCCTTCGCGTTCTTCTTCGATCTCCTCGCGCTCCATGCTGTTGAACCAGTGCCGTATCGCTGCCCTCACCACCAGTAGGAGAACCAGGAGAGCCAGGAACACCAGGACCCAGCGACCTATTGTGAAGACTACCGGTGGAATAGTTAGCGTGTGTCCTGGCGATTGCGATGGAGGTCGTGGCAAGGTTAGCTTCTGAGGTGGATGTGCCCCGGCTCTGGAATGGAGAATGGGGCTGAGCAGCCAGGAGAGCAGATCATAGATAGGAGCAAGAATAAAAAAGACGATGCCGTAGAGAATCCAGCTAAGCAGGGTTCCGAGCGCATTCCATATGGGAGTCAACGCATTCAGTATCATCTCAAACGAGGAGAGGGAAAAAATCGATTCGAGCAGGATGACAAAAACGGTCAAGCTTCCGCCAAAGAGTACCAGGGCCACGAGCCAGGAACGTGTTGGATCGGCTTGCGAACCCGCAAGTGTACGATGGCTATTGCGGATCATACCTAGTCGAGCCAGAGAGAGCGTTACCAGTCCGCCGAGGAAGAAAACCGGTAGGGCAAAGGCAAGTGCGTTGCGCAAGGCAGGTAGTGAAGGAAAAGCCACTATGAGCAGCAGAACGGCAAGCAACACACCAAACCCTCCCTTGAAGGATGCGGACAGTGTTCCATATTGGAAACCGATCTGCGCATAATACATAGCACGTCGCCAGAGCCATGTTACTACGGCGATAGCAACAAACGCCGGGAAAATGGCCTCTGCTTCGAGCAACGAGGGCAACAATGGCCCTACCGTGATAGCAAGCGCGATGAGCCAGCCGATCAGATGCAGGCGTGCCGCTCGGTGGCGCGTAGCGTGAGGGTGACTTCTGTTTTCTACGATCATTGCCCACCAGAGCAGACCTGCCTCCAGCAACGCAATCTCTCCTCCTACGAGGGGTATATCCGCCAGCGGGCGTGTGAACATGAGACTAAGTACACCGATGATAAGCGCCAGAGGCTGAGCCTCCATGATGCTGATGGCAATGGGGAGAACAAACCGTTCAAGCCAGGTTGATGCTGGTCGTGCTTCTCCCCGCGTCTTCGTATTCTTCATCTCCAACGGTGATAATGAGTTCATGCCAGAGTTCCCTTCCGCCTAATCGATGCACCGGTAAATCATACGTCTGTGTTCCTACATCACTATCTGTATCCCCTGTCAGCGCAAGGTGAACCACTGCTCCGTGTGAGCGCATATCTAACAGACGTTCAACCGTTGCTTCAGTGAGCGCTGCGACCGCGCTGACCAGGACGACAGTGGTTCCTACGGGCAGGTTGGCTCGTTCCTCTTCGATCAGTGCATCCATCGCCGAGCCGAAGTAAGGAATGAGCCGGGCGAGGGCAGAAAGAAGTCGTTCGCGTTGCCTGCTACCACGATCCAGGGGCACGCGCACTCTCAACAAAAAAGTGTCTGCGGTGACTCCTGACAGATTCTGTAATTCATCTGCCGACAACGACTGCGCATGGTCAAAAGGAGCCATCAGGCTATTAGCCAGCAGGCCTACGCTGTAGCCTTCATCAAGCGCCCAACTGGCGAGCGAGGCGGCAACTGCGATAGTCAATTCCTGGATCTCCGGGTCAATGCCCAGCCAGGCCACGGGATAGCTATTAATGTCCAGCAGAATGAGCAGGTGGTACTGGCTGCTTGGCTCGTAGAGCTTGCTACGTAGCTCTCCGGCCCTCGCTGTGGCTTTCCAGTGAATGCGGCGTGGGTCATCGCCCGGTACGTACTCACGCACGCCTGCGAAGCGCAAGGGGTCTTCGAGCAGACGGCGCGGCGTGGCATGTTCGCCAAAGGGGTGGCGAGCCGGTAATCCGAAAACCTCAATGGGAGCGATGAGCGGATAGACCATCACTTGTGCAGGTGCCGGAGCGGTGTCCTCCCGCACCAGCCAGCCGAAGGGATCGCCACTGCGTAGCAGGGCAGGCCCGAAGGTATGTACTCCCCGCGCGGTGCAGCGGATGCGATAGCGCCGGGTCACGCGCTGGAATGCCCAGAGCGAGAGCGTATTGAGCAGCGCCATTCTGTTGGGCTTGTAGGTCGGCGCTGCCTGGCCGGTCAATAAAGAGAGAGCAGCAGGAATTTCGTCTTCCACCTCCAACCAGGGTAAAGGTAACAGTTTCTGATTCTCTACACTGAGCGACAAGGTAATGGTCTCCCCAAAGAAGGCGCGCGGCTGATTGATCTGCTGGCGGATAACCAGATGACGCAACGCACGACGATACCAGATTTCAGGCACAATGCCAACCACAAGCGCAAACAACGCGGCAAGAAAAGCCAGTGGCTGATGAGCAAGGGCGCTGATGATGAACAAAAGAGCTGCGATCACATACCAGGGACGACGTTTGATCAGTGTCTCTTTGTGGTAGTAGCTCAAATCCGTATCCACGCGATCACCTCTTCTGCGGCAAGGTAAGTGTCTCTACCGGGACAGGTGTAGCCTCAAGGATTTCCTGAACAATGGCCTCTGCCGCACTGCCGCGCAAGCGTGCGCGGCTCGTTGTGAGCAAGCGGTGGGACAGTACATGGGGGGCCATCATCTTGACATCATCTGGCAAAACAAAATCACGGCCCTGCATAGCCGCATACGCCTCACAGGCCCTATACAGGGCAAGTGTGCCTCGCGGACTGACACCGAGCATGACCGCGCTATGCTTACGAGTAGCGCGGACAATAGCAAGCAGATAGTCCTCTACCTCCGGCTGCCACTGCACCAGGCGAACCGCACGTTGCAGTTCGATGATCTGCTCCGCTGAGGCCACCGGCTGGAGCGTAGCTAGAGGTTCTTCATGCTTAAAGCGATGCAGGATAGCCTTCTCTTCCTGTTCAGAGGGGTAGCCAACGCCTACACGCAACAAAAAGCGATCCAGTTGTGCTTCAGGCAAAGGAAATGTCCCTTCCAACTCCACCGGATTCTGCGTTGCCAGCACTAGGTAAGGGTGTGGCAATGGCAACGTTTCTCGCTCAACAGTCACCTGCCGCTCTGCCATCGCTTCGAGCAGCGCCGATTGGGTACGTGGTGTTGCACGGTTGATCTCATCTACCAGGAGAATCTGTGCAAAAATGGGGCCCTGCCGGAAGACAAACTCGCTGCGGCGCTGGTCAAAGTAGCTGACACCGAGAATATCGGTCGGCAACAGATCGGGAGTTCCTTGCACACGCTGAAAGCTTGCGCCCAGCGAAGATGCCAATGCTCTTGCCATCATGGTCTTGCCCATGCCTGGCACATCCTCTAACAGCACATGCCCGTCACTAAGCAAAGCGACCAGCAGCAGATCAATGACATCGCTTTTCCCAACAATCACCCGTGCAATATTAGCCCGCACCGCCTCGACGATTGCTTGCACATGCTGGAAAGAGTAGACAACAGATTCCTCACTCATAGAAATCCTCTCTTAAGAAGAAAAAAACCTCTATGACGCTCGCCGCCCTTTCTCTCCTTGCGAGAAAGAGAGAATGATGATGCTAATGTTCTCATCGCCGCCCGCGTCATTTGCCAGCCGAACCAATGCCTCACACGCCTGCTGTGGAGGCATAGTATCTATGAAGTGTGCTATCTGCTCCTCTGTGACAGCACTCCAGAGACCGTCGCTGCAGAGAACCAGCGTATCACCGGCATATACAACAGGCATGGCAAAGTCAGGGTAGGGATTGTCCTCTTCGCTCTTTCCCAGTGCGCGCAGAAAAATGTCACGATCAGGCGCATAGCGTAGTTGCTCTGGAGGAAGCTCCCCGGCACGCACCATTCTCGCTGTGAGCGAGTGATCGGTTGTCAGACGAATAATTGAGGGTTGAGAGGAAGGCGAGGTGCGCACAAGATAGGCACGACTATCACCAATATGGGCAATCCAGGCGTGCGTTCCTCTGACGACAACGGCGGTACATGAGGTAGCTATTGTATCATATTCCCGGTGAAGAGTGGCAAACTCATGGATACAGCAGTGAGCAGCGAAGAAAGCGCGCTGGAGACGTATCAGGGGAGAATCATCTGCCCCCGGTTCATAATACACAGCGGGAATGGTTTCGACGGCGATACGGCTGGCTATCTCGCCCCCATCATCATCGCCGGTACCGTCAGCAAGCACGTAGAGTCTGCCAAGTCGCTCCGTTTGCTGCGGGTCCGATAGGTCATAGAAGGCAAATGCATCCGCGTTGCGTTCAAGCTGGTGTCCTGTCTCCGACTGGGCAGCAACATGCAAATGCAGTGTCTGTTCTTGAGGAGATGCTTTGTGCCGATTCATAATTTATCTTTCCTTTCATACAAAATGCAGAGATGATCATTGGAATCTCTCGCATTCACAGAGAGCAGTATCGGCACACAGAGACATCACAGAAGTCAATGGAGGTGTAGGGAAGAAAAAAGCCCCTAACAACCGATACGCACTCTGATCGGGTGCTAGAAGCTATCAGCATAAAGCATTAGACGAGCTTCATCGTCATAAATTTTCTTGTTCTTCATTATAACATCATGATCGATGCAATAACAAGAGGCAATCCGCTACACCTAAAAATGCAGCGGACACCAGCAGAAGACGTTTATCTGGCAGTCCAGATATGCACCTGCCAGTCATCGTTGCCGGAAGCAATGCGTGTGCCATCGGGCGACCAGGCTACACATTCCACAAAGTCGTACAGACCAGTAGCATGACCGCGATAAATCAGACAAGGCTGCCCACTGCTGGCGTCCCAGACCTGTGCTGTCATATCATCACTTGCAGAAACAATCCACCTGCCATCGGGCGACCACGCCAGGTCATTGATGCTCCATTGATGACCACGATAGAGGAGTATGGATTGACCGGTGAGCGCTTCCCACACTAGCACGATCTTATCATTCCCACCTGATGCGATGCGCGTGCCATCGGGCGACCACGCAACCGCATTGACCTGTGCCAGATGCCCACGATACACGGTGCAACAGGCTCCATTCTGACTCTTCCAGACCTGCACGGTGCGATCTTCACTACAGGATGCAACGAAGGCACTATTGGGCGACCAGGCGACCGCCAGCACCCGCTCTTTGTGCCCTCGATAAATCCCAATCTGTTTGCCGGTCGCAGCCTGCCAGAGACGCACCGTGCCATCCCAATGACCACTGGCAATGCGCGTGCCATCGGGCGACCAGGCGACCGCCAGCACGATACTCTCTGGCCCCTCACAGGTCAGCAACGGGGTGCCGGAAGTACGCTGCCAGACCTGCACCGTGCCATCCCAGGAACCAGAAGTGAGACGC
Organism: Ktedonobacteraceae bacterium; assembly: GCA_034436045.1. Taxonomy (GTDB): domain Bacteria; phylum Chloroflexota; class Ktedonobacteria; order Ktedonobacterales; family Ktedonobacteraceae; genus H111-94. The sequence continues at coordinate 15,924 of DAOTVZ010000105.1, forward strand.
TCTCCATCCGGCGACCACGCGACGCAGTGAACCCGCTTCGCATGCCCCTCGTAGGTCAACTGGTGTTTCCCGGTTGTAGCTTCCCAAATCTGTATCGTTTTGTCCCACGACGCCGAGGCAATGCTTCTACCATCGGGCGACCAACTGAGATCGCTCACTCGCTCTTTGTGATTGGTATATACAACGAGAAGCGTTCCAGCAGTAACCATACGCCGTTTATCCTTCTCTGCCACGAGATGAGGCGAAGGAGAGGAGGATAACGCTGATGTTATCATTGCCTCCGGCCTCGTTCGCTAGCCGAATCAGCTCATGGCAAGCGACCTGCGGCGTGCTAGTCCGCACCGCTAGAGCAATCTGCTCTTCGGAGAGCAGGCTCCACAGTCCGTCACAGCAGAGGATCAGCATATCCCCGGCCTGCACCGTGCAGGTCGTGATATCAGGTTCCTGGACATCAGCCTTACTTTCTCCCAGTGCCCGTATCAGGACATGACGAAGGGGTGAATGGCACGCCTGTTCGGCGGTGATGATTCCTGCCCTCGCCATTGCACTTGCCATCGAATGATCTGTGGTCAGGCAGGTCAGGGAGGGCTGAGATAGTGGCAATGCACGCAGCAGATACGCACGACTATCCCCTACATGGGCAATCAGTATGTGGGTGCCTTTCACAACGACCGCCAGACAGGTCGTTACCATGCCAGTATAGTCGCACTGAAGCGTACTCAGATGGCGGATATGCTGATGAGCCGCCTCAAAAGCTTTGATGAGCCGCTTGCGTGGGAGTGCTAAATCCTGTAAGCCTTGCAATTGCAAGGAGCTATCGTTCTCCTGTACTCCATCTTCGGTGTCCTCACCAACGGTTTCCCTCTGGTAATAGACCGCAGCAACTGTCTCTACAGCTAATCTGCTGGCCACTTCGCCAGCCGCATGGCCACCAGCCCCATCGGCCAGCAGGTAGAGTTGCCCCAAACGGGCCTGGAGTTCTCTATCAGGTGGTTCGCAGAGAACCACTGCGTCTTCGTTCTGCTTACGCACACGTCCGATATCGGTACAGCTTGCTGCGACCACATAGACTGCGTTGTCTTCAAAGCATACATGATGTTGATGCATCGCTTATCCTCCCAGGGAGTACGTGCAAGAGAAGCTCCAAAGCCCTCTTCCAGAAGGGGCATCTCCGTGGTTGAAGCGCTGGTGTGATCATGTAATCTGTGAATCAGATCATTGACGAGAAAGGCTCGAAAACAAAAACGCTTCTAACCACCGACTCTCTGCACTCGGTCGCTAGAAGCTATCAGCACAAGGCATCAGGCGAGCTTCATCGCCGGGAAGTTTCCTGCTCCTAATTATAGTCACTCTGCAAGGCAATGACAAGGGACATTGCCTGATGGCAAAGCGATTCTTAACTGCTTCGCTCCTTCTCTAAGAATTGTTCTACCATCTTCACGGCCTCAGTTGGTGTGGGCAAAGGTGATGGATGGCCCCAGAGTCGCCGCCACCACTGCCTGAACGAAAATGCTCGCGGTCGGGGCGTGTACTCTCTGGGCATTGTTGGAGGGGAATGCTCCGCATTATAACAGCGACAGCACACGAGCTTATAACGTAAGATCGGCGTGCTGGTTCCCCCCGGACCAACGACGGGAGGGAAGACAACCTCAACCATATGTTGCTCGCAGATTGCTGCTCCACAACGCTGGCACAAGGCGTAAGCCGATTGGTTTCCTATCTTCTGTTCCACCAGGCACAGATAACAGTTCATAGTTCCTCTTTTGTACTCTTCTCGACGAAAAACCGCACTATATGCTCACGATCTACCATACCCTGCGGGACACCCGCCTCGTCTACTACTACCAACCGTTTAATATGCTCCCGTAGCATAATATGGACTGCCTCCGTAAGAGGTGTCGTCGGGGTTACAGAGAAGAGGCGCGGTCGCATCAACTGACGCGCGACCAGGGGGTCATGCATGGAGCGATGTTTCACTAGTTCCTCCGATAGCGAGGGCAAGAGACGGCTCACCAGGGCACGCACGGGATGAGATTGTAGAGGAGCGCTCTGCGAGGTATAAAGGTCGGTATCACCGATCACCCCGATAGCCTTACCGGATTCGTTGACAACAATTACGCGATGCAGGGGTGTGGCTTGTAGTAAATGTAGCACCTCTGGCAGTGGCGCATCGGCACTGACGAGAGGAACAGTAATCCTGCGCACGTCACCAACAGTACGGGGGGAGATGTTCTCCACTTCCTGGCTCGCTACCTCCGCTATCTTGCTTTCTTGCCTTGCATTCTGACTTTGTTGTTGCGTCATGTAGTAGTTTAATAACGCGGATTGGTCGAGAATACCTACTGGATGGTTATCTGCATCAACCACCGGCACACGGGTGACATGGTGGGTCATCATCCAACGTGCCGCCGTATCAAGAGAAGCATCGCTCTTGACTGTAATAGCTGGATATTTCATCACGGCTCCGACGAGTTTGCGTGCGAAAAATTGTTGCAGATAAGCCGCGAATTGCTGCGCCGTCATTCCTTGCTGTACATTGAGATGATGAAGTACGTCCTCGTGAGCCAGCAACGTGCCGAGCGTAATGATGCCCTGCACCTGCTGTTGTTTATTGACAACCACCAGCATTCTGTCCTGCTTTTCAACAAGTCTGGTTATCGCCTCAGTCACCGGAGTATCCCGCAATACAGTACTTACGGGGCTATGCATCACATCATGCACATGAGAATGGGATGCCTGCGAGCGTACAATCAACACAGCACAGGGCGCTTCATTGGCAACTTTACGCGCCGTTCCGCCGATAGTCGCATTCCAGGGATGCTCGTGTCCGGTTGCACCCAGAATGAGCAGATCACTTCCTAGTTCCTGTGCGGCGGTCGTAAGACTCTGGCTCGCCGAACCACTGATGAGGTGCGTTTCTAGCTTGACATGTGCCAGTTGCGCCTCTTCAAGAGCAGTGGCCTGCACACGCTGAAAATAGGTCTGCCAGCCTGCTTGTGAATGCTGCGCCTCATTGGACAAGACCAGGGGACCAGTCAGGGTCAGAGGGCCGGTCACTGTTGGCGCTTTTGCACTCTCAATCACGGAAAGGAGATGGAGTTGTGCCCCCGAAAGCGGGGCCAGGTGAAGAGCCACTTGTAAGGCTTGCCAACTTAATGGTGAGCCATCGAAGGCTAGCAGGATGCTCTTGAACAGAGCCTTCCCTAACTTGCGCACAATAATTGTGCTGCATGGCGCATGCGTGATGACCTTGTCCGCTGTACTACCCAAAAACGCCCCCCAGACGCCGGAGTGGCCCTGATAGCCTAGCACAAGCAGATCACACCCTTCCGCAGCCAGATAATCGAGAATCACCTGTCCTTCATGCCCACTCCGCACACTACTCTGTACCTGCACCTTGCGTTGTTCCGCCTTGCGACGCAGAGGCGCGTGCAGCCGTTCAAAATACGTCAGCGCCGCCATATGCTCGTGTGTTATCTCTTCTTGCGTTGAGATATAACGTGGTGGCGTCTCCTCTACTGAGAGCATATCCAGGCGGGCATGCAGCAGAGAGGCCATTTCAATCGCTATCTCTGCCGCTGCCAGCGAACTATCAGAGCCATCAATAGCAACGAGAAGGTGCTGAAACATTGCTTCTCCATCCTTTCTCATAGTGCGCGCAAAAGCAGTATCAGCAGCACAATCATAAAGATATATCCAATATACTGATTGATGTTGCCGGATTGGATCGCACGTGCCTGGCGGGTTAGTATATTCAGACCTCGCAAGAGCGGTTGATACAGAACACGCTCAAAGGGAGGGAATACCTCCTGCTCATACTCCATTTTTCCCTCACGATGCAGTGAAGCCGGAGCCGTGGAGACGCTGCGAACATGGGAACGATAGAGGACATTGAAGATGATACGAATCGGGTTGCTATACGCCATATCGGTGTAGGTCATTGCGGCGGTAAAACGCGGAATACCGCCCGCCCAGACGCGATGGATGCGCCGACTGCCCAATGGACGGATAGCCCGCAGTGTCACGACGACCAGACCAACCAGGATCAACTCGGCCAGGAAGAGGTAGCTCGGCGAGTCGATGGTTGAGAAGGTGGGCGAGGCGATCACCACCAGACCATTAACCGGCAGCCCTCGGAAGAGGCCACCCCCAAGCGTCTCCAACAGTTGATAGTTCCCAGGATGATTGGTGAACAGTGGTGGCACCACCTGATTCAGCACGTTGTAGCCGAGGAGCGGCGTTGTCACCTGATTTAAAAGGGTTATCACGAACGTGGGTAAGATACCCAGCGCAAGGCAACAGAGGGCCAGAAAGCCCATTGCCACACGCATGCTAAGTGGGGCCTCATGCGCCTCGGCGGCCTCTTTACTACGCGGCAGTGCTAGCAGGCCCACGCCGCAGGTGCGCACAAAGGCTGTGACAGCAATGCCTGCCGTCAGGGCCAGCATGGCTCCAGAGAGCGCGATCACGATTTTCGTCAGCGTATCGGGCAACGCAAAACTCTGCAAGAGTGTTTCTAGCAACATCCACTCACTGATATAGCCGTTGAGGGGAGGCACAGCGGAGATTGCCAGCGCCGCGATCAAGAAACAGAAACCCGTCCAGGGCATCAGGCGCAACAATCCTCCCAGTCTGGCAAACTCACTGCTACCTGCCGAGCGTCGTATCCAGCCGGCACCCATAAAGAGCAATCCTTTGTAGACTGAATGGTTCAGCGTGTGATAGATGGTAACAATCAGCGCAATCGCTGCCAGTGCCACAAGATGATAGCTGCGGTAGGTCAGGGTGGCACCGAGGCTGGCCAGAATAATACCCATGTTCTCAACACTGGAGTAGGCCAATACACGTTTCACATCATTCTGGACGACAGCATAAAGAATACCAATCAGAGCAGTGAGTGCTCCAATCACCAGCAAGCACAGCCCCCACCAGCCTGGCAGCGTGCCCGCTCCACCCAGGAAATCCAGAAGGAAGCGTAACAGACCGTAGACGCCCATGTTAATGAGCACGGCGGAGAGCAATACCGAGACAAAGCCAGGTGCGGCGCGGTATGCATCAGGCATCCAGAGCTGCAAAGGTAATACACCTATCTTAGCGCCGAAGCCAAAGAGTGCCAGCAGAAAAATGGCGCTTCGCACCAGCAGAGAGAGGGTAGGAGCCGCACTACGCAAAGCCTCAAAACCAAAGCTACCCGCCGCCTGATACAGCAATAAAAAGGCGATCAAGATACCAATGGTGCCAATTTCGCTCACTGCCAGCATGCGATAACCGGCCAGGATCACAGAAGAATCTTCATAGTCAAAATTGACCAGCATATAGCTCAAGAATGCCATCGCCTCCCAGGCCATCAGGAAGACGATCATATCCGAGGCGGCAAGGATGAAGACCAGGCTCAGCAGCGTTAGATTGAAAAGGAGCGCAAACACGCGGATGCGCTGTCCCAGGTGTTGCTCAAGGCTGATACCGAGATCACCGACAGCATAAAGGGCGACGGGCAACGTAATCAGTCCCATAACCGCCAGGAAGATAGCGGAGAGAGGATCAATGCGAATTGTCAAAGCCCCGAACGGAAGCTGTGTCTCAAGGCGACCAGTCGGCATTACCCCGTTTGTGAGGACTCCAACTCCTGTAATCATTGCTGCTATACTGCCCAGTCCGGCACAGCACGCGGTTACTCTACTGAGAGCATGTCCCTTTGGCAGTACGAGCGCGAAGAGACCCCCTAGCGCATACAAGCCGACAGTAAGCCAGAACATGAGGGTTAGTATTGTCTTCCCATCCATCACAGTACCTCCCTTTTGCTTTTGTGGGGTATCAATAAACGATCAGGATGCGGCACCGTCAATGTCACTGTGTTCCCCTGCATCTTCTGCTCCACACGCCCAACAGCCAGCAAGAGGCCATGGAGTAATGTAAGTGGAGAAGGTGGGCAGCCAGGAATAAACACATCTACCGGTAGCACATGCTCAATGCCACCGAGCGTAAAAGGACTGTTGGCAAAGACCCCTCCGCTACAGGCGCAGGCTCCTGCTGCTACCACAAGGCGCGGCTCCGGCATCGCTTCATATGTTTGCCGCAGCGGATCAACCATCGCGCGCGTCATCGCTCCTGTCACTAGCAAGAGATCAGCGTGACGGGGGGCGGGAGTGAAAAAGATGCCCAGACGGTGCATATCATAATAGGGGTTGGTGAGCATTTTGATCTCTGATTCGCACCCGTTACACGAGCCTGCATCTACATGACGAATATGCAGCGAACCGCGAAACAGGCGCTGTATCTGCTGTTTAAGTTGCGCCGCTGTTACCTCAATAGCGTTATCCATAGTTGTATTCATCGACGTGCCTCATCATCTCTTTGGGATTCATGGACGAGCGTGACACTCTGCATCAGATCCTCGCGCCTGCTCACAGCCAGTTCGTAGTCCGCACTCATCGAGAGCGCACCCGCAGGGCAGGCCGCCACACATAGACCACACATGATACAGCGAGCATAATCAAGCGTGATGTGTTGTGTACGGCGATCTTTGTCAGAGCAAGCAGTCAGTGCCTGTGGGAGACAGACCTCTGTGCAAGCACGACAACCCTGCTCTGCCACACAACGTTCGGCATCCAGCACCGGTCGTCCTCGAAAACCCTCTACCGGTGGCTCCGGCACCGCCGGATACCGTGTTGTGACAATGCCGGTGCGTAGTCCGCGTCGTACCCAGGGTAGAAACATCGTTCTCTCCTTCTCGATACCACCAGTTAGCAATCAGCGCCTGCGAACGAGAGGCCAAAGCTCTGTTCGATCACAGGAAAGTCGGTTAGAATATTATGACCAGGGATCGCCAGTGGAAAAGCCTGCCAATTGGCAAATGAAGCTGGACGAACCCGATAGCGTGCGACTGTACCATGCTCGCCTACCAGGAGCCAATGCAGGCTCTCACCACGCGGCGATTCGGCCCACCCTAACGCGGATGCACCCGCCGGAAGCGCCGTCGCCTCTACCGGTGTCGCTACGTTCCCTGGTTGCAGACGCTCCAACACCTGTTCCAGCATGTGCAGCGTTTGCAACGTCTCTTCCATACGAATTGTCGCGCGTGCCTGCGCATCACCACGCTCCCGCACAGGAACATCAAAAGATACTTCCGCGTAGGCTGCGTAAGGATGATCGCGCCGCAGATCACGGTCCACACCTGATGCACGTCCAATCGGGCCAACTGCACCATATGCGCACGCATCCTCCGGTTGCAGGATGCCAGAGCCTTCCAAACGATCTTGATGTGAGGGTGAGTCAAGCAGCAGACGATGCAAGGTCTCCACATCGCGGCGGCAAGCTTCTACCACTTGCCGCACCACCATAAGGTTCTCCTCTGACACATCACGGCTCAGGCCACCGGGGATATTCATACCAAATAGATAGCGATGTCCGCTAATCTGGGCATTCAGGCGTAGCAGACGCTCTTTGAGCATATCAAATTGGGCCTGCGCCACTACCAGGCCGGTAGCCTGACAGAGATCGGCCTGGTAGCCCAGGTGATTGTAGAGCCGCTCCAGTTCGGCCAGCAATGTGCGCAAGTAACGTGCACGCGGCGGTATCTCTATCTCTGCCATTTGCTCAATAGCCTGACAGAGCGCCAGCGAATGGGCAAAGGCACTCGTACCGGAGATGCGCTCCGCCAACAGTGGCAGTAACGTCAACGGCAGTCCTATGGCGCATAGCTCCACGCCGCGATGTTTATAAAACAGTTGCAGGCGCATATCGATCAGTTCTTCTCCCACAGTGCGTAGCGTATAATGACCCGACTCCACGACACCAGAACGCACAGGGCCAAGTGGATAATCCACCACCCCAGGTGCGGCCTTCACCAGTTCTATATAGCGCGGTTCACGATAAGGTATAGACTGCAACTGACGAAATGAGATACGGTGCGGATAGACATTATCCGGCCAATCGGGTGGAAGACGCAAACCATGCAGGTAGGGATGCCCCTCTGCCTCGATGCCCATTTCTTGCCACACCTGGCGCTCGTACCAATCTGTGGCTGGTAGCTGCGCGACGAGTGAAGGAAAACACGGGGCCTGTCGATCCAGGTCAACCTGTAGTCGCAGCCAGGTTTGTTCGGCATCGAGCGCGCAGAGAACGTGAAGCTGTAGCTTCTCCTCTGTCTCAACGCCGAAAAGGTCTGCAAAGGTTGCGTGAAACTGCTGTTTTATCTTCAGTAGCGCTAGCGGCAGTGCGGCTGGCTCTAACGTCGCAACAATTTCGTTTGGCAAGAGCTGGACACGCGATATAGCCGTGCTACCGGCGGCTTGCTCTGCCTCCATCAAGATCGTACACAACAGTGCAACATCCATCGTCTAACGTCCTCCCAACACAAATGCCGCCTGATGCAAAAGCGTATTGAGCGGCGACGGAATGAAAAAGCCGAACAACACAATGATAATAGTGCTCAATCCCATCGCTACAATATTCAGCAGGCTCACCTCGCCCGCTTTCTCGACAGTGGGCACTTTCCCAAACACCATCTTGTTCAAGTAGAAGAGGACGCTGATGAAGATGAGCGCCATCAAGACCAGCATGGCGATGGCCTCCGGTGTGTAGCCTTGCCGAAAACCCGCACTAAGGATGGTGAATTCACTGATGAAGACACTGAACGGCGGCGAGCCAGTGAGTGCCAGACCACCAACGAGCAGAAGTGTTCCGGTAACAGGCATGATCTTTATGACGCCAGATACCCGATCTATACTTTTAGTTTTATATTTCAGTAGTATCTGGCCACTGGCGAAGAACATCATCGATTTAGTCATTGCATGATTGATAATTTGTAATAAAGCCCCAAAGAGGCCCAGAGGGCCACCAAAGGCCACACCGAGCGCAATAATGCCCATGTGTTCGATGCTGGAATAGGCCAGCAGGCGTTTATAATCGCGCTGTTGGAACATCATGAGCGTAGCGATTACGAGTGAAAGCAGACCAAAGGTCAATAGCAATATTGTTGGATACCCGTGTCCGAGCGAAGGGACTGCCAGCGCGTAGTACCGCAAAATTGCATACATGGCACAATTCAGCAGCACACCAGATAACAATGCGCTGATTGGACTGGGGGCCTCGCTGTGCGCATCGGGCAGCCATGTGTGCATGGGGGCCAGCCCGGCCTTCGTGCCATAGCCCACAATAATGAAGAGCAAGGCCAGGCGCATAACATTCGGATTGAGGTGCCCTACGACAGGAGCCAGCACCGACCAGTTAAAATCATAGCTCGTTCCCAGTATCTGCACCGCAGAATAATACGTCAGAATAGTTCCAAAGAGCGCTAGCGCCAGGCCAACCGAGCCGATAATCACATATTTCCAGGCCGCTTCCAGCGACTCCCCGGTACCATAAAAGCTCACCAGGAACAGCGAGGCCAGCGTCGTACCTTCGACAGCGATCCACATCACGCCTAGACTGTTGCTGATAGGCACAATGAGCATACTGAAGACGAACAGATGAAACAACATATAGTAACGCTTCATCTGTCGCAATGCCTGGCCTTGTTCCGTATTCATCTCGCGCATATCCTCACGCAGATAGCCAACGGAAGCCAGCGCCGCCGTAAAGCTCACAAAGGCAATCACCAGCAGTGTCACGGCGCTCAGCGCATCGGCATAGAGCCAGCCAGTTCTCTCACCACTGTGTCCGACGAGTAAGACCTCACGTGTCACCAGCAGTATTAGCAGAAAGACGAGTGCCATCGCTATGATGGTGGTCAATTCCATCCAGCGCCGATGTGGTGCAAGCAAACAGATACCACAGGCGAGCAGAGGAGTGAGCAGAATAAACACAAGCAACATGGCACATTTACCCCTTTAAGCGTCTTAAATCGGCCGTATCTGCCGTAATCAACTCGCGTTGGATATGTGTGACTAGCAGGCTCATCACCATCACCGCGATGAGAATATCGAAGAGAATGCCAAACTCAACGATAAGCGGCATACCGTAAGCAATTGCAATCGCCCCTGAAAACAGGCCATTCTCTATCGTGAGCAGGCCGATGACCTGCATAACTGCTTGCCGACGGCTGCTTAGTAGGAAGAGTCCGATCAGCACAAGCGCAATAGAGATAGCAAGCGGCGGTTCGTTGAGAAATGTGCCTGGGGCAACGACAGCAGGCGAAACAAAAAATGCTAGCACCGTTAGAAAAATGCAGATGAGCAGCGAGGCCGGAATATTCAGGTAGGGATGCGTCTCACGTTGCAGATGCAAACGGCGCGTGGCGTTGCGCAAAATCCAGGCAATCGCTATGCACTTGACCAGAATCGTCAGCACCGCGACAAGATAGAGGTCTGTGCTGCTAGTAAAGTAGCCGATGACGAGCGCAATCAGCGCCAGTACCAGCGATTGCAGCGCATATACCTCAATGGCCTGTGGAAGCAGGCGCGCAGCAACAGTGCCAAACGCCGTCAACAAAAGGATGGCACCTAAAACCTGGAGCAGTTGCGTTGCCAGCAAGGGCGGCTCACCTATCCCATGTGCGGCCAGGAATATGAGTATCATTTGTGTTTCCCTTCCCTATTTAAGCATGGCTCTGTACAACAGGCGTTACTTCACCGAACCTACGCCGTATGCGTAAGATAGAAAGCAACAAGAGCAATAGCTGCCAGGATGAGTGCAGCTCCTAAAAATTCAGGAATACGAAAGAAGCGCCACTTCGCCAATGAGGATTCGATCACGGTAATAATGGCACAAATAACGACCATTTTTATCATCAGTGTCACTATTGCCCAAAGAACGGCAAGAATGGCAGTGTTGGTCTGCGATACCAGCCCCCAGGGGACTGTCAACACATTGAGGAGAATAGTTAGCAATACGAAGAGGCGCATTGAACCCCCCCACTCCATCAAAGCCAGTTCCTGTCCAGAATACTCCAGCGTGCGCGAGGCTTCAATCATCGAAAGCTCAAACGAACTGGACGGATTATCCACCGGAATACGTCCGGCTTCGGCAAGGATCACCATGAACAGCGCCGCCGCCAGCAGCCAGTGGGCTGGATTATAGAGATAGTCCGCTGAAATGAGCGTCTGATTCACCACAAAAGGGATCGTTGCTTGAGCGATCAGTGCTACTGTGAAAAGTACGAGGATCACGACCGGCTCAGCCAGGAAAGAGACGACACGCGCGCGGCTACTGCCCATGCCGCCGAAGGTACTGGCGGTATCCATTGCTGCCAGTGAGGTGAAAAAACCGCCTAGCGAGAGAATGAAGCCACCAGCCAGCATGTCACCCATAAAGGCGTAGGGTAGCGGATAGCCAGTCAGTACGGGAATGAGCATTGCTACAATTAAAGGCGTAATGAAGGTGAAAATGGGTGCAACATGATAGACCCAGGTAGCGTGTTCTGATGTCACACATCCTTTATGGAGCCATTTCCACAGGTCACGGTAAGGTTGCCAGATACTCGGCCCCCGCTTGGACTGCACAATAGCCTTCATACGATTAATTATGCCTCGTAGCAGGGGGGCACAGACCAGCACGACAGCTATCTGGAGCAGTTGTAAGAAAGAACTTTCCCACATAGGACGCTTTCCTCTCCGAGTGCTTGCTAGATGGGAGAATTTCAGCCTGGCAGTTTCCCCGCTTCTCGGTAGGAAAAGAGCTTTTGATGTGGTGAAAGGGCACAAAAAAGCCTCTACCAAACTGAAATTCATCATCATACAGTTGGTAGAAGCTATTAGCGCAAGGCATTAGGCGAGCTTCATCGCCATCGGTTGATATATTTTTTGTGAGTAGTAGAGATGATACTCTTGTACTGCTACCACAGATTATAGTCATTTTCGTTGCCATTTGTCAAGTTCGGAATGACTGACTCACTATCAGCGGTGGCGCACCCATCCTGGAGGTGATATCGTTCCGGCAGCCCTGCGCAAGCTCCTGGCCCTCGGTGTGACGAAGGAGTGTCCATCATCAGAGAGAGCGCTGCTGTTTGTGCTGATGCTATTTTCTGTGGCCCCACTACCTCATCCTGCGCTTGACATCATCCATTCTTCCTGCTATGCTTGAGATGAGCATCGCGTACTCCATGACGGGAACGTACCATAGACACGTTTGAGAAGCAAAGGAGGCCCATGCATTGTCGGAGGAGCGTCATCTCCTGTTCTGGCGCACCATTGTGCAGCAGGCTATGCACACGCCGACAGAGCGCAGGCTCATGGTGTGCAGGGAGTACGCCCAGTTCGAGACGAGTGATGCCTCGGCTGCTTCGTTGTCCCAGGGGGATAGAAAGGAACGTCTTTATGACCGACGCCTTTGAGGCTTCAGCCGAACGCAATAGCTATGTGATTGATTCCGAACATACGGCGGAGATGGCACGCTTGCTGGATCAGGATCGGATGATCACCGCCACTATGGGCTGGTGGTTTCCCGATCATATCGAGCCGGAACAGCTTGCTACCGTACTCGATGTGGCCTGTGGCCCTGGTGGCTGGGTACAGGAAGTGGCCTTCCATTACCCGCATCTGAAGGTGACGGGCATAGACATCAGCGAACGCATGATGACCTATGCGCGCATGCAAGCCCAGGTGCAGCATCTGAACAACGCGCACTTTCAGGTGGCAGACATCAAACAGCCCTTGCCATTTGCCGATGAGACCTTTGACTATATCAATGCTCGTTTCCTGGTAGGGTTGATGTATCCCTCTGACTGGGTGCCTTTGCTCAAAGAGTGCTGGCGGATCACCCGTCCAGGAGGGCACATCTGTTTGACCGATTTTGATCGTGTGGGCGTGACCACTAGTCCGGCCTTTGAGCGCATGCAGCAGGTGGGTGAGCAAGCGATGGCGCGCACGGGACGGGTGCTGGTACCAGGGATCGAAGCTGTCCAGCTTACCCCGATGCTGGGAGCCTTTCTGCGCGAGGCAGGCTGGCGACAGACGGGGTTGCAGGCCCATGTCCTGGACTACTCTGCCGATACCGACCTGCATGCCAGTAATTGTCGCAATCTTGTTGCTTTCTTCACCCTGGTGCAACCTTTTTTAATCAAAACAGGAGTGACAACAGCGAGTGAGTGGGAACACCTCTTAACGCAGATGCAGATCGAGATGATGGCTCCCACTTTCCGAGGGTTGTGGTATTACCTGAGCGTCTTCGGACACAAAGCGTAGCCGCAGGCCAGGGCTTCCGGCGGGGCGACGAGGGCGAAGAGATACTCGACCGTCTCGCCGCCGTAGCAGAGAGGCCGCTCGTCGTGGAGACGCTCAAGGACGTACCAATCAGAAAGAGCAATGCGCGGAAGCAAG
>DAOTVZ010000106.1:0-11932 GCA_034436045.1 Ktedonobacteraceae bacterium
TATCTCCCGCGCGAACCTCCACACCGCCTTCGGGTACAACTACCAGGGCATTGGCATGTAGCAACGAGGTCATGATATGGGATCCCTGGTTGCCCGTCGTGCGTGCAATGAAATGTTTGCCATCCCAGCGTACCGAGGCACGCACGTAATGACGCCGCATGGTACGCTCCCCCACGCCATCTTCTACAATGACTTCGACCATCGGCTTCAACAAACGACTGGCCCCCAGTAATTTGCGAATAATGGGCCGCCCGAACAACTGAAAGGTAACAGAGGTGGAGACAGGATTACCGGGCAGGCCGAGCAACGGCACATGGCCAATATGCCCAAACGCTACAGGCTTGCCGGGTCGCATATTAATACGCCAGAAATGTATCTCACCCTGTTCCATCATAATCTGCTTCACCAGGTCGAAGTCGCCAACAGAAACTCCCCCGGAGGTAAGAATTAGATCGTACTTGATGGCCTCTTGAAACTTCGCACGCAGGCTCTCGACCGTATCGCTCGCAACACCCAGGCGCACCGCTTCAGCTCCGGCTTGCCGCGCTGCCGCCTCGAGCAGATAGCTGTTGCTATTGCGAATCTTACCGGGCCGGAGTGGTTCACCCACATCAATGATCTCATCGCCGGTCGCCAGAATAGCCACACGAGGCCGCCGAATCACTGGCACGCTGGCATAGCCAAGCGTCGCCAACACGCCAATCTCCCAGGCTCCAATCTCGCTCCCGCGCGTCAGTACCGTTTGCCCGCGCCGCATATCTTCGCCCGCCGGTCGAATGTTGTTCCCTGGTGCGACTTCCTCGAGTATCTCAACCCACTCGCTCTGCGGCCCCTCGCTGCGCGTTAGCTCCACCTGGATCACACTATCCGCACCCGGCGGCACAGGAGCGCCGGTCATTATCCGCATCGCCGTGCCCTCTTGAACCGCATGATCCGCAACATAACCTGCCGCCACTGTACCCGTCACGCGCAGACGCGGCAGCTTGCCTTCTCGTGGGCGACTATCTTTGCTCAACAAGGCAAAACCATCCATCGCGGAGTTCGTAAAAGGTGGAATATCCTCCTGGGCCACAATATCCTCGGCCAGCACTAATCCTAACGCCTCCGAAAGTGGCACTTGCACCGATGGCAGCGGCGTGATCTGCGCTAATATTTGCTCAAGCGCCTCTTCCACACTCATCATAGCAGACACCTTCCATACAAACACTGAATGACATTAACAAAAAATAGCGCTAACACAGAAAAGCCTGGCAATCCAAATACGGAACAATGCCAGGCTTCTCAAAAAATCGGTACCTCGTACCGGAGTCGAACCGGTGATCTCCGCCTTGAAAGGGCGGCGTCCTAGGCCACTAGACGAACGAGGCATTCTTGCACGTCTGTTCGCTTGCGCGTTGACACCTCGATTGTACAGCATCGTTGTTTTTTTGTCAAGCAAAAATTACGCCCGATTCAGAGCTAACAGGAAGAGCCGGAGCAGCGAGGCGGAACATTACGTCTACAATGATACGTTACCTCTCTCACTCTTAATCATAGTAGGGATATCCTTTGCGGGTACCCTGCGCGCTCACCTCGCTCTCGTCTCATCCCGTCGTGTTATCCTTACCTGCTTGCTCTTTATGTAATATTAGCACAAAATACATTGTTATGGTACAATAGCAAAGTTAAAAAGGTTCCCTGGATTTTGATAGTAAAGGTTCAATCAATGGCTAAGACAAAAAGTGGTTCATCCGCTGCCCAACGCCGCGAACAGGCACGACGGCAACAGCAGGGCAATAAAAATAACGCAACCGCGCGCCAGAAGGCACGCCGACCAGGTGCGCAACAGAAGAAAGCAGTGAACTCTAACTGGTTATGGGTCGGAGGTACCCTGGTTCTGGTCGCAGTGATTGTTGGCGTCTTCATTTATCTCTCACGCCAGCCAGCGCCGACCACCAGCAACGGCGACAGCAGTAATACAAAAGCGGTCTTGCAAAATCTCACGACCATCGATCCCTCGACACTGACGACGGTAGGCACCGGTGGTGTCCAGAATCCTATGGTGGCGCTCTCAAACGCAACACCGCTCGTTGGCCCCAATGGTAAGCCGGAGTTCTTCTATGCCGGCGGAGAATATTGCCCCTACTGTGCGGCGCAACGCTGGGGCATGATCGTCGCGCTCAGCCGCTTCGGCACTTTCAGCAATATCTCAGAAATCACATCGTCGGAAGATAACCTGCCGACTTTCACTTTCGTCGGTAGCCATTATACCAGCCAGTACGTTGACTTCGTACCGGTCGAAATGTACGACAACCAGCAACCGCCACAGCCGTTGCAGACACCGACCAGCGCGCAGCAAAAACTGATTCAGACCTACGACTATCCCCCCTATCTCTCCTCACAGGGAGGTATTCCGTTCATTGATATCGCCAATAAGTTCATCTCCAGTGGTTCCTATTACTCGCCCACCGATCTCAGCGGCCTGACCTGGAACGATATTGCCGGTGATGTACAGAACCCCGATACGAAGATTGCGAAAGATATCCTGGGCACGGCCAACTATCTGACAGCAGCCATCTGCGTCGCTACTAATAACCAACCCGCCAGCGTCTGCACTACCACACCGGTGACACAAATCGAGCCAACCCTACCTAAAACATCCTACAATGGTAACAATGGACAGTTGGCACTGGCAACATACAGCCCAGACATGATCGATCCTAAACGCGGCCTGTAGCATCGATCAACGAAAAGTGAGAGGTGAGCGGGGCAAGCTGAGACATTGCCTTGCTTATTACTCGCCCCGCTCACCGATATCATGCTTCTACCATGAGTAGGCATAGTTCATCGCGTCCATACCGGGCACCCTTCTATCGTGAAGAAAGCACACAAACGTGGTAGAGCGTTTCCTACCCATGAATTTTTTTGCATAGGATATTGCCTCTTACATTGACCACACCGGCTAAAATGTGTAAGATAGAAACACCCACAGGTTATTGCTGTCGAGGATTAAGTGAGAATGCCATCCTTCTACAAAGGATGGAGCCTGGACAAGATAAGATGAGAAAAGGTTCATGAGGGTAACATCATTTTGGGACAATTTACAGCGGCCTATTATTGCACTGGCTCCGATGGATGGTGTGACCGATGCGCCGTGCCGCACGATGCATGGCCTTTACGGACGCCCCGACGTTGTGTTAACGGAATTTACCAACGTTGAGGGCCTCTGGCGCGGCAGTGATCACATCTTCCGTGACTTCCTCTATACACCTGCGGAGCGCCCGGTGGTGGCACAAATCTTTGGCTGTAAGCCCGAATACTTCTATAAAGCGGCCCATGTAGTGTGTGAACTGGGTTTCGACGGGGTAGACATTAATATGGGATGTCCTGCGCGAACGGTGGCTAATCGTGGTGGCGGCGCAGGTCTGATCCGTATGCCAGACACAGCCAAAGCGATTATTCGCGCCGTGCAGGATGGCGTGCGCGATTGGGCCAATGGACAGACATTAGAAGAACTGGGTATGGAACCACAGCGTATCGCGCGTATTCGCCAGATGAACGAGGAGCGTGTGCGCATTTGGGGCGATAAAGCGATCATCGAGCGGCGTCTGTTGCCGGTTTCGGTGAAAACGCGCCTGGGCTATGATCGTATTATCATTACCGATTGGGTGAAAGATCTGCTGGAGCTGGAGCCAGCAGTCATCTCTCTGCATGGGCGCACACTGGTTCAGCATTATAAGGGCGAGGCAAACTGGGAGGCTATCGCTGCTGCCGCCGAGATCGTGCGCCAGACCAATACGTTGATTCTGGGCAATGGCGATATTAAATCGCTCTACCAGGCTGCGCAACGCATCGTCACCACAGGCGTACATGGCGTGCTGATCGGGCGTGCCACTTTCGGCAATCCCTGGATTTTTCAGCGCAAGGACGAACTCAAACGTCTGCTCAACGCAGGTATTATGCCCACTCTACAGGATTTGCCCGATATCATGCCAACGCGCGAAGAGCGCCTGTTAATGGCGCTGGAACATGCGCGGGTACACGCACGCTTAAAAGGCGAAGATCATTTTGTTGAGTTGCGCAAGCATATGGGCTGGTATCTGGGCCACTTCCCCGGCGCGAAGCATGTGCGCAATGAACTGGTGCATATTAACAGCCTGGAAGATGTCGAACGTATTATCGAGTACGCTATTGAGCATCCTGAAGAGGGCAGCGATGAGGTTGCCTCACCCCTCGAGGATGTGCAGGACACTGAACTTGACCTGAGTTGCGCTTGCTAAAGTTTCCGCCCTGACAGACCGATATTCTTCTCTGTGACATACGGTTAATGCGTCACACATGTTTCCAGGGACGTCCCTACCTGTAGGGATGATCCCCAATACGGAGAAGGAGATTGCTATGTCAGGAACAAGACGGCACATTTTGCGCCTGTTGCTCAGCCTTCTGGTGGTAGCCGTGTTCTTGTTCGGCAGCTCGCTCATAGCGCTTGCTGATTCGGGCACCGGTACGGCCAGTGTCAGTGGTGGCTCCCTTTCGGAGCTAATCAGCGCCTCACCCACGACTACCAGCGTTACACTGAATGGTACAAACCAGACGCTGACTAACACCTTTGTGCTGACAGTTGAGGATTCAACCGGCACCGGTGCTGGTTGGAATCTGACGCTATCGGCCACTAATTTCACCGGCAGCGGTAATTTTAATGGCAGTACCACACCTACCACCGAATCCCTTGCCAGTAGCGGGACGTTGAGTATTACCAATGTTACTGTTTCCTGTGTTTCCGGCTCTACCTGCACCAATCCAACCAGCACCTTTACTTATCCCGGTAGTGTCGCCGTCACCACTGCGGCCAGCAGTCCTACGCCGGTCAAATTCTATAATGCTAATACTGGTACCGGCATGGGAAAGTTCACCGTCGAGCCAACGCTCACGGTCTCCATTCCCGCCAACGCTTACGCCACAACGTATAGCAGCACCATCACACTAGCAATTGCCAGCGCACCCTAGCAAGAGAAGGGCCACGCCACGCACATGGCGTGGCCCAACAAGCTGTATTCGTGTTGGTGTTTAAGTTTGCTGAGGAGGGAAAATATGCTTATCGCGCTGTCACGCTGGCAGATGCTCATAAGAAGCCTGTCGCGTGGCTTGTTCGTGGTGCTACTGGGAACGAGCATTGCTGTATCTGTCGTGGTCGCGGTGGAGGGCCACGCTCTAGCAGCAAAGGCAACCGGCGGTCAGGCGGTCTTTACATTACAACCAGTCACCTATGATCCAAGCGATCCTATGACAAAATCCTTTTTCATTTTCTCCAGTCGGCCCGGCGCGATGATTCGCAGTCAGGTGCGCGTTACGAATGTAGGAACAGCAGTAGGTGTGGTTGCTTTGACACCTGTTGATGCTACAACCGGTCAGAACGGGGGAACGGTATTTTTATCGGGGAATGAACCACAATATACTGTAGGAACATGGATCAAGCTGGCCGTCGCGCAGCTTGTTCTCAATCCCGGCCAGAGCCAGATCGTAGCTTTTCAGGTAGCGGTGCCACGCGATGCAGGCGCGGGTCAACACGTGGGAGGGATCGAAGCAGCAAGTACGACCGTTGAGACGACACGGAGTCAGTCGAAGGCAACCAGCCTTCATCTGAATATTCGCAATGTGTATGTGATAGCTGTACAGGTCAACCTGCCCGGTCCCACACTTGAGGATTTAAACATCACCGGCGTGCAGGCGGGTGGCTATCATGGCTACCAGACGGTGGTAATTGGCCTGAGCAATACTGGTAATGTGATGCTCAAGCCGTATGGTACACTCCAGGTAATGGATGAGCATAATAATGTATTGCAGAATATAGCACTGCGCGTGGATACTTTGCTACCGGCTACGCAAATCAACTATACCGTGAATGTACAGCATAAAGCATTGGGTGTGGGCAACTATCGGGCGATCATTCATCTAACTTATGGACATGGAAAACAACTGCAAAAGGTGTGGCCTTTCTCGGTTACAGCAACTCAGTTAGCTCAGACCTTCGGTGACCAAGGAGGAGGACCGCTACAATATCTCGGTAATCGACCAACACCGCTCGTCATGGCACTGGTAGGATGCGGGTTAGTCCTGGTACTGGCAAGCGCATTGTTTGGCCTTTATATGTTTGCGCGCACAACAGTTGTGAGTGTAGGGAGAAAAAGAAGCACAAATTAGACTACCAGATCAGTGGAAGGACAGGTGATTAAGTTTAACAAACCAGGTTGGCGTAGAGGTAGGCAGTGGACTTTAACACAAGAGATTGGGAAAAGGCCCGTTGTAGTTCTTAAAGCCCATTACCTGCCCCTGCACCAACTTTTCCTTTTCCATAGAGCGCTAGCATTTCTCCTGTCCCAGAGCTAAAAAAACACATGAACGCCTTCAAGGCGAAAATGTGAAAGCTTTATTCCTCTGGCACAGGAATATGTATCTGGCATCAGAGCTGAAGCAAACGATCAGGCCAGGCGACGTACAGAAGTGTTAAGTTGCTAAAAAGGGAAAAGGCATCCCCCCTTTGCCTTGCAAAATAGCATCTATGCCTAGACGAGTACGTCGCTGATATCGCCTACGAGCTTCTGAATCTCGCGGAGACGACGTTCCGCAATCTCGACATTCTCCAGGGCCTGCGCCAGAATGCGGGCCTCAAGAGAGGCATAGGAGTCGGCAATTTCGGGATCAATGGAGCCACCAACAAGCTCTAGCGCACGATCTAAGTTTTTTTCCAGGGTTGCTGTTGACATCGTGTGTTACCTCTCTCCTTTGTATCAGGGATCAGAACGCTCTCAACGCGAGTACCTTCGTGACTGGTACGTAGCTAAAAAACCTCAGCGTGTAGATGTCTCTATTGCTCATTACGTTTCTGCGAGCTAGCCGGTTACAACGTTTCCTACCAGTTTGAGACAGCTCTACAAATTCGCTTTGCCTACTCTTATATTACCCTAGACGCCCAAAAATCGACAAACGGAGATACAAAATTCCTATTTGTCGGCTTTCTAACCTTATCAATGGCTACGGCTGCATTGCCATGTCTGTGTACTGCCGCGATACCCACTCACTCTAACACAGCAATACAGCCGAATATTCCCCTATCTTCGCTTTACTGAACAATAACGGTCAAATTCATGCCAGGATGAATAGTGCAGTACAGATGATAGGTTCCCGCCGTATTCCAGGCCGGGGTTGACTGCGTATCATTGCCGGTAAAGGTCATATTGATGTTCGGTGCCCCCGGCTCCTGTTTGGGTTCAGCATTGCCGTTGACCCAGGAACCATTCATGATGATATGAGTTACAGCCACATCATCAGTCAATGTCAACGTGCAGCCTTTGCTAAGGGTGACGGAGGACTGCGCGAAATTGTTATCGGTCATATGCACGGTTGGACAGTTACTGGTGCTACTTGAACTGCTGCTCGATGAACTGCTCCCAGAGTTGGCTGTGGGCGTGCCAGGGCGCTGGCAAGCGACCAGGAGCACACTGCCCAACGCTAAGACCATTAAAGAGAAGATGATAAAACGAATGGAAGATGACTTCATCTGTGAATTACCTCTTTCAAAACAGTATTTTTGCGCGTGACGAAATACCAGTCAAGGAGCAACACCGGTTGCTTCAACCTTGTTTCCGTGTACTCCTTGCACTGCGCAAATCGGCTCGATAACCTCTCCTTCTACTCCATATCATAGAACTTTTTGCAAGGGTAGTGAAATAAGTATTTGGCTGATCTTTTCTCAGGTGATTACCTGATCTCAGCACTAACATGATGGCTGTCTGAACGCGCGCATGACAGAAGACGAGCATTCTCTTTTAATCAGACTATTAATTCTAGTATATACTGAAAAAGCATGAAAAAGTATGTAATACTAGAGATAGTGGACACACTGCTCAGCACTATCACAAGAATCACGGCTCCATCAAAAAGATTGATGATGCCCTTGACTTTTGGAAAATACTATGGTATAGTAAAAGTGCCCTGAGAGAGAAGGGCATCTACCAGGGAACCAAAAGACCCTGGCACGGGGTACAATCCTCGCACTGGTCATCTGAAAGGAGGCTCTGTATGCTACCGATGAAGAAACCAGTACGTTTGTTGGGGATGGTCTTTCAGATTGACTAGGAGTGCCCGTGGAGACGGGCAAACCGAGCCTCTGAGCCATTGGCTACCTGCTATTAGCCACTGGAATCTCGCACAAGCGTAGATCAGTTCGGTCTTTGAGACGGCTTACGTCTCAGGTTTGCCAATGGTAAGCAGAGGGTTACTGGGCATCTCAAGCGCCAGCTTATAGGTTTACCAGTAATTTCTATACATCATGTGGAGTAGGACTCGGTTAACGTAACACGGGAGTTGTGCAGAACAAGAAGAGACACGAGGGCTGAATGTTGGAGTTCGGCCCTCGTTGGTTTTTGGTTTTTTACCTGATACCGGCGAGCCTGGTAGCTGGTGAACTGGATGCCTATAGGGAACATCTGGTTTACCAGCTACCAGGCTTTCTTTGTCTTTGTAGAGTCATCAAACGGTAACTATCAGGCGTGCAATAATATAGGACTCACATAGTATTGTCTATTTACCTCGGACGTAACGCGGGTAGACGCATTCTATGACGTGCTATCACGCGCTACTCACTATTATGTGTGGAAAGGCATTGCTTATGAAAAAATCTACATTTCAGTATCATCTGCCAGATATTATCGCTATGCTGACTCTCACGCTGACCGCGCTGCTGCTTTTCGCCGCCTGTGGAGGGCAGGCGGGCGCTCCTCCACCGGCAGTGCCCCCGGCAACTTCTGGAACTCCTACAGGAAAGACGGCAACGGCAACGCTGTCACACGAGCCGACCGGCACTGCAATCCTTACCTGGACACCCGGCAACAAAACACTGGTTGTAAAATTGTCTCTGACTGGTCTGGCACCCAATAGCAAGCATCCCGCACATATTCATAGCGGCAGTTGCACCCAGCAAGGAAAAACCCTCTATTCACTCAACGATGTGGTAGCCGATGCGCATGGTAATGCAACAACCACGACTACTATTAAGAATGTCTCCGGTGGTATTCCTGCGAATAGCTGGCTTATCGATGTCCATAATGGCCCTGGTACCTCCCCTGCTGACCAGGAACTGTCAATTGCCTGCACCGATATTGCCAATACCAATACCTCAACCGCCTCGACACAGACGGTAGACGCGAAATTTCGCAGCGCGCCCTCTTCGAGTGCAGGACAGAACGTCAGTGGCACCGCTACGCTTTCGTTAGCTGGTACGACGTTGACGGTGACGACGAACCTCAGCGGTTTTGTGCCGAATAGCTCCCATGCCGAACATATTCACAGTGGCAGTTGTGCCTCACAGGGCGACGTTGTGTATCAGCTCAACCCCATTAAGGCCGATAGTAAGGGTGATGCGACTACTACAACGGTCATCAAGAACGTAACCTCTATTCCCTCTTCCGGTTGGTATATCAATATTCATAATGGCACTGATATGAACAATCAAACAAGCTTTGATCCCGTCGCCTGTGGCGATGTTGTACTGGGCAAATAGACACCACCGAGGTTAATGGACAGCTAAGATAGCGGGGAACCTTCGTCATCCCGTTTTTTGGCGCGAGTACACTATACGAAAGAGAGGCATTTTCACGTTTGCATCAAATAAGAACTGCTATCGCTGAGAATGCTGAATCGTTTTTGTAGGTGTCTATGACAGACCATTTCGGGGGCAGATTATGGAACCGCAACCATACGAGGGGCGCAGCGAGGTCGCCCGTTTGCGCTGGGCCATTCAACAGCAGTGTGAAGCGTTACGTCGCGTGATGAATGACCCGGCATTTTCCGCCAGCCACGCCGTCATTCAGCGCCGCTACCTGGCCTTGAACCAGCATGAACAACAACTAGCCAGCTATATCGGGGCAGAGAGAGCGCAAGAGGTTCTCTGCGATATCTACCAGCAGGTTGTTGGCTAATGGAGAGTAATACCTTAAAACGAGTCAGGGAAGTGATAGAAGCGACATTCAGCATGCCGGATGCTGCTTCTATCGCTTCCCTGACTCGTTTTAATACGTGATCTCCACCCTCTGACCCGTTTTAGAGGATTGCATGATGGCGTCCGCGATGACGCTGGCCCGGTAGCCGTCCTCGAAGTCGGCCCCTTCGGGCTTGATGGGGCGACCACTGGTGATGGCCTCAAAGAAGTGTTTGAGTTCGTGAACGAAGGTGTGTTCCCAGCCGATGATGTGCCCTTGTGGCCACCACACATCGTAGAATGGATGATAGCTCTCCGTTACCAGCACCTGGCGAAAACCCTGCGCATCCTTCTGCGTCTCCTCCTCCGGCAGATATACCTCCAGCTCGTTGAGTCGTTCCAGATTGAAGGCCAGCGAACCTTTCTCCCCGTTGATCTCGATGACCTGGTGATTCTTGCGCCCCTTCGCAAAGCGCGTAGCCTCCAGTGTGCCAATCGCGCCATTCTGGAAGGTCAGCAGGGCCAGGAAGGCATCGTCAACGGTCACTGGGGCTTTTCCACCTGTCTCGGATGGCCGCTCCTTGATGAAGGTAGTGGTCAGACCGCTGACGCTGGCAGGTTCGCCGACCAGGAAACGCGCCAGGTCAATGATATGTGTGCCCAGGTCGCCCAGCGCACCCGAACCGGCGGT
Organism: Ktedonobacteraceae bacterium; assembly: GCA_034436045.1. Classification (GTDB taxonomy): domain Bacteria; phylum Chloroflexota; class Ktedonobacteria; order Ktedonobacterales; family Ktedonobacteraceae; genus H111-94. Next base: position 10,647 of record DAOTVZ010000106.1, read on the forward strand.
CAAGGCATCAAGCCGCCAGACCATGCTGAAATCGGGGTCCATGATCCATTCTTGCAGGTACTGAGCGCGGAAATGATAGATGCGGCCCAGACGACCGGACTGAATGAGGTCGCGCGCCAGGCGAATGGCAGGCACGAAGCGATAGTTGAAGGCGCACATGTGGACGACACCGGCCTTTTCAGCCGCCTCCCACATGCGTTTCGCCTCGGCAGCATCACGTCCCAACGGCTTCTCGCAGATAACATGCTTCCCGGCCTGCGCAGCAGCAATCGTTGGTTCTGCATGCAAGTTGTTGGGAGCGCTATTGTCGAAGACCTGGATAGCGGGATCGCTCAGCAGATCGTGCCAGTCGGTCACCGCCTTTTCATAACCGTAGCGTTGCGCCGCCGCCTCAACGCGCTCCTTATTGCGTCCCGCGATAGCAACGAGCTTCGCGTAGGCAGGTGGCGGAGTGTAAATATAATTGAGCTTCTTATAGGCATTCGTGTGGGCCTTGCCCATGAAGGCATAGCCCAGCATGCCCACTCCCAGGGTTGGCACGTCACCTGTTGGTTTCCCAGCCTCCCCCATTGTGACAAATCCAACACGCTCTGGCATACAAAGTACTCCTCTTATTTTTTCTGAAAAGCCGCATCGAAGGCGACGCTAGAAGGCGCGAAATCGAGCTTATGAACGAAGGCAGCAGCTTCCTGTGCGCCGTGTGCGCGATCCATGCCGCTATCCTCCCACTCGACCGAGAGCGGGCCGGTATAGCCGATGCGGTTCAGCGCGCGGATGATCTCCTCGAAATCGATACCACCACGTCCCGGCGTGCGGAAGTCCCAGCCCCGACGCGGATCACCGAAGTTGAGGTGTGAGCCGAGAATGCTGGTACGCCCGTTGAGGTTACGCACCGAGTTCTTCACGTGTACGTGATAGATACGGTCAGCGAAGGTTTCGAGGAAGAGAACGGGATCGACGAACTGGTGATGAAAGTGACTGGGATCGAAATTGAGGCCGAAGGAAGGCCGATGCCCGATGGCCTCCAGCGTCTTCTCGGTGGTGACAATATCGTAAGCAATTTCGGTCGGGTGTACCTCCAGACCAAAACGGATACCCTCCTGGTCAAAGACATCCATGATCGGGTTCCAGCGGTCAGCAAACTCACGATAGCCCGCCTCGACGGTCTCGAAATTATTCGGCGGGAAGGAATAGAGCAGATGCCAGATAGGAGAACCGGTAAAACCGTTGACCTGGGCCACACCGAAGAGCCGGGCGGCGCGGGCCGTGTTCTTCATCTCTTCGGC
>DAOTVZ010000107.1:0-10620 GCA_034436045.1 Ktedonobacteraceae bacterium
GCACGTTGCATCCGTTGCAGGTAAAGCGGCTGATTGCGCGTGAACTCCAGCAGGTTGCCGAAGAGCGGTTTGGGCTTCGGCCCCGGTGGAAAGGATGGTAGCGGTTGTGTAGTTGGTGTGCCGACAGCAGTAGCCATCGCTCGCTCCTTATTGCGTAAGTGAATCAATATTCATAACTGAATGATAATTCACTTTAAGGGAAATGTCAAGGGGCCTGCTTCACCCTTGTCCACTCTTCTTCGCCCTGCTATAGTATTTTTCAGGATAGAGCGGATACGGAAAGGCGCTTGACTATGGCTAAGAATTTTGGATTGCACTTCTGGCTGACGGCCTGGAATTTTGACCCGTCGATCTGGCTTGGTTCGCTATTGATTATTGGACTGTATCTGTATGGGATTGGCCCGTTGCGCAAAAAATATCAGCTCGGTGAGCCGGTGAAACCGGGCAAGATTATTCTGTTCCTGGCCGGAGTACTGGTAATCTTCTTTGCGCTGTCATCGCCTCTGGACGCATTGGGCGATGATTACCTGTTCAGCGCGCATATGGCTCAACACATGCTCTTGAGCCTGGCAGGGCCGCCTCTGATGCTGGCCGGTCTCCCTGGCTGGTTGGTCAGCCCGTTGTTGCGCAACAAGGTCATCTATCGGATAGCGAAGGCCCTGACCATCCCAATCGTGGCTTTTTTCCTGTTTAACTTTGACATCTGGATCTGGCATGCACCAGCCATTTATGATCTGGCACTGGCGAATGATACCGTGCATTTCTTCGAGCATATCACCTTTCTTGTAACCGGCTTCATCTTCTGGTGGCCGATTCTGAGTCCGGCCCCGGAGTTACCGCCGCTGCAGGTTGGGGGGCGTATCCTGTACATCTTCCTGAGCGATATGCCGATGGTGCTGCTGGGGGCGGGCCTGACCTTCACGCCGCCGCTCTACACACCTTATATTGAGCAGACTGTGCGTGTCTATGGCCTCTCGGCGGCGACGGATCAGCAACTTGGCGGCCTGATGATGTGGGTGCCCGGCAGCATCCTCTTCATCGTCATCATGAGCTTGCTCTTCATCCAATGGATGCGCCTGCTCGACGCCCGCCAGCGTGAACGCGACGCAGAGTTGTTTGGGGATGAAGAGGTGTCAGCAGAAGAGAGCGAGATTGCGGAGCAGCACTCTTAGTGCTACAATCAGGCAGTTACACGTGGTCGATACTGTCTCGTTTATCGAGAAAGGGATTTGCGAGCGATGCAACGTAAAGAGCTATTGCAAAAGAAGCGTGAGGACATTTTACGTATTGCTAAACAGCATGGAGCTTATAATGTGCGTGTCTTTGGTTCGGTTGCACGTGGCGAGGATGACGAGCAAAGCGACATTGATCTCCTCGTTGATCTGGAGCCAGGACGCAGCCTGCTTGACCTGGGCGGCTTGCTGATGGACTTGCAAGACCTCTTGCAAAGTGATGTGGATGTTGTGACAGAACGAGGATTGCGGACACGCATAAAAGAGCGGGTACTAAGGGAGGCTATTGCGTTGTGAGGGATGTCAATGAGCAGTTGCGGGATATGCAGGAGGCGGTTGAGGGCATCTTGAAGTATACTATTCAGGGTCGCGCCGTATTTGATAATGATGAATTGATACAGAACTGGGTTATTCATCATCTGGAAATCATCGGTGAGGCGGCGCGTGCTATTCCTCAAGAATTTAAGGACAACCACCCGGAAGTTCCCTGGCGACCGATTAATGGTATGCGCAACATTTTGATTCATCATTATTTTGAAGTAGACCTGGAAGTGGTGTGGTCTGTAGTTGAGCATGATCTACCGTCACTAAAGGCGCTCCTGGACAAGCTTCTCGGTGAAGCGTAGGGGGTTGATTTATTACTTTCTGTGGGCAGCTTGATGAACAAGAAGTGTATGATAGATCATACCCTACGATTTTTATTCAGGCGGTATTCAGGTTCTTGTAAGGTGGGGTGTGCAACTTGCAAGTCCCCTGTCAGGCTCTACCACTACACTAGGGTGTAAAGTGGAGAAGAGTGTCATTGAGCGACATGATCGTCCATCGTGAAACATTCATTTTTAGGAGATGACATGTGAGGAAACCTGTATTTCGTAAGCCCAGGCGATGGTTGTTGGCTGTGACTACCTCTGTCCTGGCTGCGATCTTCCTGTCTGCTTGTGGTGGGCAGGGTAACATTCTAGACACCTATGGTCCTATCGCTGGCCAAGAACGAACCCTGTTCTATATAATTCTGGCGATTGCTACCGTCGTCTTCGTAGGTGTCGAAGGGGCATTGGTCTACTCTATTATTCGTTTCCGTGAGCGGCCCGGCATGCCTAATCCCCGCCAGATTCACGGCAATCTGACGATTGAGATGATCTGGACGGCTGTACCGGCCATTATCCTCTTCATCACGCTGGGTTTCACTATCCAGACTCTGTTTGCTGTCGATGCCGCGCCAGCCAGTGGTAGCATGGTGACGGTAGAGGCGGTCGGCCATCAATGGTGGTGGGAGTTCTATTATCCCGAATATAAGATCACGACCGCCGACTCGCTGTATATTCCGGTAAATACTAATATTAAAGTCGAGTTGTACTCGAACAACGTCATTCACAGCTTCTGGGTACCGCAATTGACGGGTAAGACCGACGTCATCCCCGGCCACAACAACGTGAAGTACTTCTCGGCCAACCAGACCGGTACCTATATTGGTGAGTGCGCCGAGTACTGCGGCACCGAGCATGCCAACATGAAGTTCAATGTCGTCGTTGTGCAGCCGGATCAGTTCAATACCTGGGTGACGACGCAACAGCAGGCGGCGGTCACACCGGCCAAAGGTTCGCTGGCGGCGCAGGGTGAGCAGATCTTCGCCAATGGTGTCTGTTCGGGTTGTCACGGTATCGTGGGTGTGAACATACAGCCTGGCGCTGCTGGCTCTCCTTATGGCTATTACGATCCGAGTGTGTACTGCAACGATCCTAATACACTTGACACTACTAAGTGTAAGATTGGCCCGAACCTGACGCACTTCGGTTCGCGTTCGCTGATCGCCGGCGGAGTATTGACCAACAACGCGGCAGATTGTCAGCCGGAGACAGAAACCTTCCAGCAATTATTACGGACCTGTAATCTGGCAAAATGGCTCAATGACCCGCAGGGTATTAAGCCCTGCAACGATATGGTCATTAATCAGTTGACGCCAGATCAGATTAAGGCTCTGGTAGCGTATCTGGAGAGTCTCAAATAGTGATGGCCCGTCTTTCTTGTTCGCTGTGGCAGGACTAGACAGTGGAGGAATTGCCAATGGCAACTCAAGTGATCGATACCACCACCACGGTCGTTCGTCGCAAGACGTTTAGCGAGACGTATATTGGTGAGTGGATCACAACAACCGACCATAAGAAGCTTGGGATCATGTATCTCGTCACCGGCTTCTTCTTCTTCCTGGTGGGAGGTATGGAGGCTCTGCTTATCCGCACCCAGTTGGCCTTCCCAGATGGTAAGGTACTGACTCCCCAGGAATATGACTCGATCTTCACCATGCACGGCACGACGATGATCTTCCTCTTCGTCATTCCGGTGCTGGTAGGTTTCGGTAACTATATCGTGCCGCTCATGATCGGCGCGCGTGACATGGCTTTCCCGCGCCTGAATGCGTTTGGCTACTGGGGCCTGCTTTTCGGCGGCCTGTTCTTGCAGGCCAGTTTCGCCGTTGGTTCCGCGCCCGACGGTGGCTGGTTCATGTACACACCTTTAAGTGAGGCGGCCTGTGGTGTACATGCGGTTTCATGTACGCCGGGCATGAACGCCGACTTCTGGATTCTGGGCGTGCTGATGCTGGGTATCTCGTCTATTGCCGGTTCGGTCAACTTCGTCGTGACCATTCTGAAGTTGCGTGCTCCCGGCATGAGCATCAACCGTATGCCCATCTTTGCCTGGATGACCCTTGTTACCTCGTTCCTGCTGCTCTTCGCGTTGCCCAGCCTGACGACGGCCAGTGTGCTGCTGCTGCTGGATCGCCATCTCGGCACGCACTTCTATCAGTATGCATCGGGTGGTGACCCCTTGCTCTGGCAGCACCTGTTCTGGTCCTTCGGGCACCCGGAGGTGTACATTCTGATCTTGCCCGCCTTCGGCATCATTTCCGAGGTCTTGCCGGTCTTCTCGCGCAAGCCGCTCTTCGGCTACACCTTTGTGGCCTGGTCTGGCGTGGCGATAGGCTTTTTGAGCTTTACCGTGTGGGCGCACCACATGTTTGCTGTCGGTTTGCCACCTCTGGCGCAGGCGTTCTTTGCCACCAGCACCACGCTGATCGCTATTCCGACAGCGGTGAAGATTTTCAACTGGCTTGGCACCGTCTACGGTGGTAAGCTCAAGTTCGACGTGCCGATGCTTTTCGCGCTCGGCTTCGTCGCCATGTTCCTGATCGGCGGTCTGAATGGCGTTGCACTGGCTATCGTGCCGGTTGACTATCAGTTGACCGATACCTACTTCGTCGTTGCGCACATTCATTATGTGTTGTTCGGCGGTAGCGCCTTTGCCATCTTCGCGGGCGTCTTCTACTGGTTCCCCAAGATGACGGGCAAGATGCTCAATGCCACGCTCGGTAAGATCCAGTTCTGGCTGTTCTTGATCGGCGTCAATCTGACCTTCTTCCCGATGCACCTGCTGGGCCTGTTCGGCATGCCGCGCCGCCAGTGGACCTATGCCGGTAATCTCGGCTGGAATGACCTGAACCTGATGGCTTCGATTGGAGCGCTTATCATCGGCATCGGTGTGATGGTCTTCCTATACAATTTCTTCACTAGTCTGAAGAGTGGTCAGCCCGCTGGTAGCGACCCGTGGGATGCCTTTACGCTGGAGTGGGATACCACTTCACCGCCAAAGAAATACAACTTCCTGACCATTCCGGTCGTGCGCAGTCGTCGTCCCTTCTTTGACAAGAAGTATCCTGAGATTGCTGACTGGAAGTCGAAGGAAGCAATGCACTAAGTAGAACCGAGCAAGCTCTCTGTGTGGGGTGTGATCCGGCAATGACGCCAATGCCGTAGGGGCGTGATTGATCACGCACTGAGCGCGGAACGACGAGCGATCTCGTAGGGGAGTGATTGATCACGCCCTGAGCGCGGAACGACGAGATCACCGATGTCGCTGGTGAAAATTGATATATCACCCCACGCGGGAGAGCGGCGGCATTGCCCTTGACCAGGACGTGCATCGGATCGGTTCGGTGAAAGTAGAGAAGAGGTCAAAGCGTGTTGTCTCAAGAGTCACAGAATCAGGGATTGTCGGAGCAACAGAAGGCACAAACAGCACGACGGGAGCAAGGAGTGCAGCAGCCAGAGCCAGAACCGGAGCCAACTGAATCGACAGAACAGCAAGCTGGCGCAGAGACGCCTGCAAAGCCGCTACGTAAGCGGCGCGTGCGTAAGCTGACCGAGGCTGAATTAAATGCGATCAGTCCTCGCCCCAGCTACTGGCCGATTGTGCTGGCCTTCGCCATCGTCGTGTTTCTGTATGGTGCGATTGGCAATGACTATATTATGTATGGAGGCATCGTCCTGATTGTTGCCGCTATTATCGGTTGGAGCCTGGAACGTCGATAGCGAGAGAAAAACCGATGCGCCTCGTTCGTGGGGCGTGTCGTTGAGATAGGGAGCTATGGAATGAGTCTGACGCATGGTGAACAGGTCAGAGTGTTGGAAGAGGGCGAAGGGGAAGGACATAGTCTCGGCTGGTGGGGCATGATCTTCTTTATCGCCTCTGAAGCTCTGATCTTTGCAAACTTGATCGCATCGTATCTCTACCTGGAGATTCGCAATGGCGGCATCTGGACACTGCCATCAGGACATATCCTGGAAGTGGCATTTCCTGCCGTCAATACCGTTATCCTGCTAGCCAGTAGCGGCCCCGCGCACTTTGCCGGTAGGAGTGCCGCCAAAGGCGACCGGCGTGGCCTGATCCTGGGTCTGCTGGGAACCATCATCCTGGGCGTGGTCTTCCTGTGTGGGCAGGCGTATGAGTACACGGGGTTGTTCAACCAGGGCTTTACCCTGCAATATAAGACCTTTGGCTCAGCCTTCTTTACCCTGACGGGTTTCCACGGTATGCACGTCACCGTCGGGGTGCTGTTCCTGTTGATCTGTCTCATTCGTGCTATTCGTGGAGATTTCACTAAAGCAAGCCACTTTGCGGTCGAGGCCGCTGAGATGTACTGGCACTTCGTCGATATCGTGTGGATCGTGGTCTTTTCCACTGTCTATCTTCTGCCTTTGTTGCGTGGATAAATAAATGATATGGCATCCACACGGGATGCCATATCATTGATGCAGCCTGCTTCACGTTTTAATAACGCACATAGGGTTTTTCTGTGGCGCGGTGTGTTATGTATTGTTACCCGCTAGCTTCTGCTGTTTGCTCTTTATTACAGAGAGTTGGCGTAATAATTTCTTCTTGCAAAGTACGTCTCACAAATTTGTGATACAATAGAGAGAAGATTCTTGCTGATCCTTAGCTATATGCTGGTAGTATGCGTTTAAGCATATGTCATGTTGGCACCTGAGATACTATTGTGGAAAGGACAGGTCTGATCGGATGAAAGAGGCAGCGCGAGGAAATGGGCCGGTAGTGGCGATTCGCCACGAGAGACCGCGACGGCCCAAAAAAGGTCTTACTCATCGTTGTTCCATTTGTGCCTCCCGCGTCTGGGTACATCCTGTCCATCTGACGGAGCCAGAAGGGGTGCCGGAGCCACGCCTTTCGTGGACGCTGTGTCGTCCCTGCTATCGCGCGTTGATGAAAGAATTACGCCGCTCGCCGGTGCGTTCTCCCTTGCGCCTGCGTATTGCTATGGGCCTTGTCGCGTCCGAACGCTGGCCGCAGGCATATTCCACGCGCGCGCGCCTCTTCGTCAGTGATCGTCGCTGGATCGTCTTTATCGCTGTCAGTTTCATTGTCGCCATGCTCGTGCATCTGGTACTGATAGTCATGATAGCGCAAATGATGCACTGATTTGCTATCAATAGATGTACATGCGATTGTCAACGCGCCGCATGGTGGGTTGGAGACCCTTGTTCAGAAGGAATATTTTCGTGTCATATCTTCGTGGATATTGATGCCCAGGTTTGTCTGTTCATTAGCGTCGGTCATGTCATCAGGAAAGGTATACCTTCCGATGTGATCTCAAGCGTTTGTGCGGGATAGTCAGTCCCTGGCTGTTCCTACATCGGCCTCTTCCCCCTTGAATTGTTCATCTCCACTACAGGCCCCCATCAAGCGTGCTTTCATGGTATGATTATGCATAGGGTGGTAGCCAGACAGTGTCGTTTGCTATCTGCATGCATAACCCTGGAAGGAGTTTTTCTATGACGACATCCAAGATGCCAAAGACGCCCAATATGACCGACTACGAGGCGGAATGTCGCAATTTTCACCTTGAAGTCCCCGAACAGTTCAATTTCGCCATCGATGTGATCGGCAAATGGGCCAGCGACCCCAACAAACTTGCCATGCTCTGGTTGAGCCAGCATGGCGAGGAGCGTCATCTGACCTTCGCGCATTTTGCCGAGCGCTCCAGCCGCGCTGCCAACGCCTTCGCGCAACTGGGCATCCAGAAGGGCGACCGCGTGCTGGTCATGCTACCGCGTATTCCCGAATGGTGGGAAGCGGTACTGGGCTTGATGAAAATGGGAGCTATTCCCATCCCTTGCACGACGCTCCTGACTCCCAAAGATATTCAGTTCCGCGCCGGGGTGGCCGAGGCGCTCGCCATCATCACCGACCATGAGGGTGCGGCCAAATTCGATCAGGTGCGCGCCGACTGCCCCACTATCAAGTACGCCATTCTGGCTGATGAAGCCGACGCTGACACGAGTGGGCGTGAAGGCTGGATTAACTTCCAGCAGATTCTCAGTGAAGCCTCGCCGGAATATAACGGCCCTAAGACGCGCAGCGATGACTCGTGTCTGGTCTATTTCACCTCCGGCACAGTCGGTTATCCCAAAATGGTCTTGCACACCCACGCCAGCTATCCCATTGGCCATACCATTACCGGCAAATACTGGCTCGACTTGCACGAGGATGATTTGCACTGGAATTTGAGTGAAATGGGATGGGCAAAGGCAGCCTGGTCCAATCTTTTTGGCCCCTGGGTAATGGGCGCGGCCATGTTCATCCAGGATGCGCGCGGCAAATTTGACCCCATCGAAACGCTTGAGATGCTCAACAAATATCCTATTACCACCCTCTGTGCTCCTCCCACTGCCTACCGCATGATGGTACTCGACGAGCCGATGGCCTATATGAAGGCCCATCCCCCCAGAGCGCTACGCCACTGCGTCGGCGCAGGCGAGCCGCTCAACCCCGAAGTGATTAAGGTCTGGCAAGAGGTGACAGGCATGACGATCCGCGACGGCTACGGCCAGACGGAGACGGTGCTGCTGTGCGCGAACTTCCCGCCATTGCCCGTCAAGCCCGGCTCAATGGGCAAGCCATCGCCGGGGTTTGTGGTCGATGTGATCGATGACGAGGGCAATCCTCTTCCGCCGGGCAAGGAAGGCGATATCGCGGTCAGGATTAAGCCGCAGCGCCCGACCTGGATGTTCAAGGAATACTGGCGCAATGCCGATGCCACCAGGGCGTGTGTGCGCGGCGATTGGTACATCACGGGCGACCGCGCCTATAAAGACGAGGATGGTTACTTCTGGTTTGTGGGGCGTGCCGATGACGTGATTATCAGCGCAGGCTATCGCATCGGCCCCTTCGAGGTGGAGAGCGCGCTCAAAGAGCATCCCGCCGTTGCCGAGTCGGCGGTAGTAGCCAGCCCGGATGAGATGCGTGGTGAGATTGTCAAAGCCTTCGTGATTCTTGCGCCGGGCTATCAACCGTCAGAGGAACTGGCGGCGGAACTGCAAGAGCATGTCAAAAAGGTCACGGCACCCTACAAGTATCCGCGCGAGATCGAGTTTGTCGAGAGCCTGCCCAAGACCATCTCCGGCAAGATTCGCCGCGTCGAATTGCGCGAAATGGAACGCAAGCGCAAAGGTAAGTAAAAATCGTTGAAAAACATGTATCGCTCGATATATCCAGAGCATCTGTGTCCTGGACATACCGAGCGATACATGTTTTTCAACGATTTTTATCAAGAACGTTTTTTTCATGCAACGCCGGTAGCGAGAAATGGAAGGTGGCACCCTGGCCCGGTTCGCTCTCCAGCCAGAGCTTGCCTTGATGTTCTTTGATAATCTGGTTGGAGATATACAGGCCGATGCCCAGGCCGGGGTAGTTGTGCTGCGTTGTGGGACTAACCTGGTAGAAACGCTCGAAAATCTGCTGGTGATGCTCCGGGGCGATACCGGGACCGAAATCCTGTACGCTAACGGTAACATAATCCCCATCGATTGCCATGCGCACAGTGACTTTGTTGGCCAGAGGAGAGTACTTGATGGCGTTGGAGAGCAGGTTGACCAGCACATGCCCGATGCGATCCCGATCTGCCTCGATGTGGGCAGCGGGTAGTGGTTCTACAATAAGGCTGTGTGTTTGTGTGGTGCCCTGAACATTTTCGACAATCTCTTTAACCAGTTCGTGTAGCGCGAAGACCTCTTTCCTGTAGAGCATTTTACCGGTTTGCAAGCGTGAGACATCCAGCAGATCGTTGACGAGGCGGGTGAGCTTGTTGATTTGCGAGTCCATGCGCAAGAGAAAATAAAGCGCGTTCTGATCGTTTTGTTGTCTCAAGTGGCGCGTGAGCAGATAGGTAAAACCTTTCAGGCTGGTCAGGGGGGTTTTGAGTTCATGGCTGGCCAGGGTGATAAACTCATCCTTACGTTTATCCAGTTCTTTGCGTAAGGTGATATCATAGAAGGAAACGAGGGCGGCGATGATGTTGCCGTTTTTGTCGCGGATAGGCGTGGCGTTGACATTGAAATAACATTGAGTACCGTCTTTACGAATGTAGAGGCGCTCTTCATTCTGCGCCACCTCGCCCTGCATAGCGCGCAGCAGACTCCATTCATATGCCTGCATCGGTGAGCCATCGAGGTGATAGGTTGTGCCCTGTGTGTATTGACCCGCCTGCACTGGTAGAATGTCGGAGTGGATCAACTCCTTGACGCGCTCGTTGCTGAGAATGATGTTGCCGGTGCTGGCGTCGGCAACGACGACACCGGAGGGCATTTGGCGCAAGATTTCTCTGAGCAGCGTGCGCTCCGCCTCAAGCTGCTCGACCAGTTGTTTATGCGCTTGAATCACCTGCTGATGTTCAGTGATGTCATGGAGATTAATGACTACCGCATTGATATCAGGATTATCTAAGAGATTTTTCCACACGCCTTCCACCACGCGCCAGGAGCCGTCTTTGTGGCGCACACGGAAACAGGCGGCAAGCTGGGTATCTGGTTCGACGAGCAGCCGGTTAAAGGTTTCAATGGAGTATTTTTTATCTGCGGGGTGGATGACATGACTCCCGTTAACGCCAACCAGTTCGTCGGGTGTGTAGCCCAGAATGCGGGTGATGGAGGGACTGGCGTAAAGAATATCACCCCGTTCGTTTTGCAGTACGATTACATCGAAACTGTTTTCAATGAGGGCGCGGAAATTCTTGTCGGAGCGTTTGCAGGTCTTCGGC
>DAOTVZ010000108.1:0-8182 GCA_034436045.1 Ktedonobacteraceae bacterium
ACTCCTCGCCCGTCGCACTCCTCGCCCATCGAGCCGCTCTCAGGGCGTCATCATCCATTTTCACCCTCCGAATCCCCATCCCGTCGGGGCGTCATTCATGACGCCCTCCTCGCCCGTCGCACTCCTCGCCCGTCGCACTCCTCGCCCATCGAGCCGCTCTCAGGGCGTCATCATCCATTTTCATCCTCCGAATCCCCATCCCGTCGGGGCGTCATTCATGACACCCTCCTCGCCCGTCGCCCCACTCTCAGGGCGTCATCATCCATTTTCACCCTCAGAATCCCCATCCCGTTGGGGCGTCATTCATGACGCACTCCTCGCCTGACGCCCCACTCGCCCGTCGCCCCACTCGCCCGTCGCCCCACTCGCCCATCGAGCCGCTCTCAGGGCGTCATGAATGACGCCCCTACTACCAATCTTTCCTCTTCGATCAGGTCTGCATAGACGCAAGCGACCTGGTCGGCGATGTGTTTCCAGCTATAGCGTAGCACTGAGGAACGGGCGGCGGCACGCATGCGTTCGCGGAGAGCAGGATGGCGCAGGAACAGGTCTATCCTGGCGGCGAAGAATTCGGCAGAGCGCGGCACCAGAAAGCCTGTTTCGTTGTGGCGCACAATCGTTGTCAAACCACCCGCGCGCGTGGCGATGACGGGCGTGCCACAGGCCAGCGATTCTACTGCGACCAGACCGAAACTCTCATGATAGGACGGCACGACGGTCATATCAGCGGCGCTATACAGCATCGGTAGCTCAGATTGTGGGCGTGCGCCCAGGAAATGTACGCGCCGGTCGAGGCCCAGGTGATGCGCCAGCGCCTTCAGCTTTTGCAGATCGGGGTCGGCGGAGAGCCTGCCACCGACAATGACGATTTGCGCGTCTTCTTCCATCATTGAGGCGGCGCGCAGCAAGATATCCGGCCCCTTGAAAGGGTCGAGGCGTCCTACAAAAAGCAATACCGGCCTGTGCGGATCAAGACCAAGCTGTTTACGAGCCAGCACGCGGTTCTGCGGTGTAAAGAGCATGAGATCCACGCCACAAGGAATAACTTCAATGCGCTCCGCCGGGACACCACACAGTCGCATGATCTGGCTGCGTTCGTCCGGGGTGGCAGTAATTACGCGATCAACCGAACGCAGCAGGCGGGCTTCACTTTCGATGCGCAATGACGGCTCTCCTTCGCTGGGATTGGCAAGTTGCTTTAACCGACCAAGCGTATGAAACATGGTGACATGGGGCATATGCCAGCACTGCGCCAGTTCCTGGGCCGCCAGCGCCGAGAGCCAGTAGTGGCTGTGCAGAATATCGTAGACCTGTTCTTCACGGTGCGCGAAGGCACGTACCTGCTGCACAAAGGCGGGGATATAGTGATAGAGATCATGCTTATGGACGGGGGCCAGGGGGCCAGCTTGAATATGGATAACCCGCACGTTCTCGCTGATGTGAACGATGCGCGGCTGATGTTTATCTGTCCAACGGGTAAAAAGATCGATGCGATGAGAACGTTGCCCCAGTTCACGGGCAAGCTGATACACATAGACGTTCATGCCGCCAGCATCCTTCGTGCGCCCCGGTGTATCCAGCGGCGACGTGTGGACGCTGAGCATGGCAATTGAGTAAGCCATCTCAGGTTTGCTCCTCTTTCCTACGATTCAATTGTTAGTGCGTACTGTTGCAGATACGAGGCCAGCGACCTTCGCCAGCCCAGCGAATGGGTATGGACATAGCAGGTCCTCCTTTCGTTCCTTTCCGTAAGGTGAGAACACTCAGCCTTGAGCATTCTATTTCCGTTTTTTTGCTGCTTGCTCTTTTTGACGGAGATCACTAATCGCCTCAAACATCTCGTGCAGCGAGGCCCCACCGTTCTGCGACAACTCTTGCAGGCAATCCTTGCGCAGTTTGAAGGCAGCACTAAACTCCTGCGGGGTCAGGCCAGCCCAGGCCGCCAGATCATCGAGAATAGCTTGGTCGGCGTGCAGAAAGCTATCATCAACCTCATTCCAGAGCGAGAGCGGCACAGCTTCGGGAACATTGGGGCGCTTCGGATTGGATACCGGCGCGATAAAATGGGTAGAGAACCAGCGCCGTCGGGCCGGATAGAGACGTCCGATCAGTCCGATATTGATAATGAGGCCCAGGCGACGCACATCATCGGGCGTCAGGCGCAGATCATGCTGATACATGTAGAGAACATCGTCGATAGTATCGGCATGGACGCTGGTTGCCACGTGATAGCCTTGCGCTGGCAATGTCAGGAAGCGACGCGCGATGCGACCCCACATGTAGATCGGCAGGTGATCGCTGACCTCGTTGCACAGCGCATAGGTTGTGGCAGGGTCAATATCAGGGATGCGCGTGAAGGCAAAGTTTTCGTACATGCCGGACATATAGACCAGCGAGGTACCCTCCGGCAGAAATTGCAACAGCGCGTTGAGTGTAGTGGTTTTGCCAATGCCCGGCTGCGGGTCGGTCGGCCCGGCGACGGTCAGCGACGAGCCATGTTCCAGCATGATCCAGATGAGCGCCACAGTATCGACATCAACACTGCCGAGCGCGATAATCTGCGCCATCGAGAGCGGTCGGCGCGATTCATAGTGCCAGTAAAAGCGTTCGTAGGGGTCACGTGGATCAAACATAGTGTGCTTTCCTTCTTATTTTACACGCCTTTTACCTTCTGTTCATCTTCCTGCACCACACCACCCTCGCCCTTCTGAATATTTGGTAGTGGGGGTTTCAACCAACCAGGATTGGGACTCCAGCCAATGGCAACGACGCGCGGGCGATTGTCATCTTCCAGTTCGATGATACTCACCGAGGCGTTCTCGATAGCGATACTACCCGCGCGCCCAGCCTCCAGACCGCTATAATAGGCCACCAGCAGTTTGATTACATCGGCGTGCGCAACGAAAGCGGGATAGGCTCCGGCCAGCTCTTGTTTCCGCCAGCGCTCAACGGCGGCAACTGAGCGCTGCTGCACCTGTAGAAAAGTTTCGACACCTTCCGGGGCCACCGTAGGATTCTGCACATAGGCTCTCCAATCGGGGTCGTTTTTTGCCACATCCTCAATGATCTTGCCAGCCCAGCGCCCTACATCGGTATCCATCAGATCAGGTTCGGTATGAATTGTCAGATCGCGCCCCTGAGCGATAATGACGGCGGTCTCATATGCACGCTCCAACGGACTACTAATGATTGCACTAATGGGGATATCTTTCAACGCCTCCGCCAGCCGGAGCGCCTGCTGCCGTCCCGTCTCATTCAGTGCAACGCCAGGAAGCTGACCCGGCAGACGATGCTCTACGTTCCATTCCGTTTGCCCATGACGAATAAAGAGTAAGGTTTGTTTCATAAGAACAGATGTACTTTCCGTCGCCTCCACCAGTTGCCGACCGATGCGCAGTCGCCAGCAAAGAAACCGCACGCCCACACGCAGGTAAAGCAACAGTACCTGCACCTGGCCGCCGAGACGCCAGCACAGCCCTCTACGATAGCGGGTGAATACAGGAGATACAGGTGTTTTTTGCATTTCTCCATACACAACGACAAGCGTGGCTACGACACACAGGTGGCAACTACTATTCCGAACAGCACAATGATTATCTTTAATTGTATCAGCCAGACACCAACAGTGGCAACCTACCTTGCATAATCACAGGCCCAACCATTAGAATGAATAGTGCAGGTTTGCTAGAGGCTATGTCTGCATCGTTGTACTCATGATAAACAGTTTTTACAAGGAAAGGAGAAACCGGAACAATGGCCGTTGAGATTCAACCTTCGCTGCATACCGACTTCTATTTAATGGACGAGTTGCTCACAGAAGAGGAGCGGGCTGTGCGCGACAAGGTGCGCACCTTCTGCAACAAGGAGATTTTGCCCGTTATCAACGAATACTGGGAACGCGCCGAATTTCCCTTCCAACTCATCCCCAAATTCGCCGAACTCAACATCGCGGGCGGCAGCATCAAGGGCTATAGTTGCCCCGGTTTGAGCGCCATTGCCACCGGCCTGATCGCGCTGGAACTGGCACGCGCCGACGCCAGCATGTGTACCTTCTTTGGCGTCCACTCCGGTCTGGCGATGTCCTCTATCGCTATGCTCGGCTCTGAAGAGCAGAAGCAGAAGTGGCTACCGGCAATGGCACGCATGGAGAAAATTGGAGCCTTTGGTCTGACCGAACCCAATCACGGCTCCGATGCCGTCGCCCTGGAGACTAGCGCGCACCGCGAAGGCAACCAATACGTGCTGAACGGGGCCAAACGCTGGATCGGCAATGCCTCCTTCGCCGATGTGGTCATCATCTGGGCGCGTGACGACGACGGCAACGTAGGTGGCTTCCTGGTAGAGAAAGGCACACCCGGCTTTGAGGCAAAAGTCATGACAGGCAAGGTCGCCAAGCGTGCCGTCTGGCAGGCCGACATCACGCTCAACAATGTGCGTGTACCGGTTGAGAACCGCCTGGCCCTTTCACGCAGCTTCAAAGATACCTCGCGTGTGCTGACTGCCACCCGCTCCGGCGTGGCCTGGGAAGCTGTTGGACATGCCATCGCCGCCTATGAGATCG
The DNA here is from genome assembly GCA_034436045.1 of Ktedonobacteraceae bacterium. Lineage (GTDB taxonomy): Bacteria > Chloroflexota > Ktedonobacteria > Ktedonobacterales > Ktedonobacteraceae > H111-94. The sequence continues at coordinate 4,562 of DAOTVZ010000108.1, forward strand.
CACTATCGTATGCCAAAGAGCGCGTGCAGTTCGGCAAGACGCTGAGCAGTTTCCAGATTATCCAGAATAAACTTGCCAGTATGCTTGCCAACGTCACCAGTATGCAACTGCTCTGCCTGCGCCTGGGCCAACTGCAAGAAGCGGGCAAGATGACCGACGCGATGGCCTCGCTAGCAAAGATGAACAATGCGCGCCTGGCCCGCGAAGTGGTAGCAGAGGCCCGCGAAATGCTCGGTGGCAACGGCATCCTGCTGGAATACCACATCGCCCGCCATCATGCCGATATCGAGGCCGTCTTCACCTACGAAGGCACCGATACCATTCAATCGCTCATCGTAGGCCGCGAGATCACCGGCAAACAGGCATTTTCCTCGCGCTAAGAACAATCCGCACCCCATCCGTAGGGACAAGATAAAATCATGCCCCTACGGAATTTGGCATCATACCGTCACACGACTTGAGGGAGACGCTGCTGAGCGGCGGCGACGGCCTCGTCGGGATATTCATAATCCTGGAGTTTACCGGCCAGGTAGGAGTCGTAAGCTCCCATGTCGAAGTGCCCATGACCGGAGAGGTTGAAGAGAATAACGCGCTCCTGACCGGCCTCTCTGGCCTGTTTAGCTTCTTCAATGGCTGCATGGACGGCATGACTGGTCTCCGGCGCGCACAGAATGCCCTCGGTGCGTGCGAAGAGAATGGCCGAGGCGAAGGTAGCCGTCTGATGATAGGCCCGTGCCTCGATAATGCCCTCTTCATGCAGCAGCGAGATCAGCGGAGACATGCCGTGATAGCGTAGGCCACCGGCATGAATCCCTGGTGGGATGAAATCGTGCCCCAGCGTATGCATCTTGACGAGCGGGGTCAGACCAACCGTATCGCCAAAATCATAGGCATAGATGCCTTTGGTCAGGCTAGGGCAGGACATCGGTTCTACGGCCAGGAAGCGCGTTTTCAGGCCCTTGCGCCGCGCCTCACCGATGAAGGGGAAGACCAGGCCAGCCATGTTGCTGCCGCCGCCAACGCAGCCGATGACGACATCGGGATAATCGTCGGCCAGCGCCATCTGCAAGAGTGCCTCCTGCCCGATAATGGTCTGATGCAGCAACACGTGGTTCAAAACGCTGCCCAGCGAGTATTTGGTCGTGCCGCCGCTGGTCGCGGCCACCTCCACCGCCTCGCTAATGGCGATGCCGAGGCTGCCCATGTTCTCCGGGTCTTTCGCCAGCACGCTGCGTCCCGATGTCGTTAAGGGTGAGGGGCTGGGATGTACGGTCGCACCGTAGGACTGCATCATGACGCGCCGATACGGCTTCTGCTGATAGCTGATCTTGACCATGAAGACTTCGATATCGACGCCGAAAAATGCTCCGGCCAGCGCCAGCGCCGACCCCCACTGGCCTGCGCCCGTCTCGGTCGAGATTTTCTTGACGCCTTCCTCTTTATTATAAAAGACCTGCGCCACCGAGGTATTAGCCTTGTGGCTACCGACCGGACTGACCCCCTCATACTTATAGTAGATGCGCGCGGGCGTGTCGAGAGCTTTTTCCAGACGGCGTGCGCGGTAGAGCGGTGAGGGACGCCACTGGCGGTAGACATTGCGCACCGGCTCTGGAATCTCGATGTATGGCTCCGTACTCACCTCTTGCATGATGAGGGACATTGGAAAGAGTGGGGCCAGGTCATCGGGCGTGACGGGCTTCTTCGTGCCGGGATGCAAAACGGGTTCAGGCGCTCTAGGAAGATCGGGCATGATGTTGTACCATGTACGCGGCATCTCATCTTCGCTAAGCCGATACTGGACATGCACGTTATCGGGCATAACTCGCTCCTCTCAGATCATGAGACAAATAAGCGATTGCAAGCAGTTGCAACCAGATAGAAACAGGCAACGGTGCCGTGTTATGCAACAATGGTATGGTATAGTGCAAGGAAGTGTCAAGGCTGCCTGCCCCCCTTCACGTCATTGACGCGCCTTCGGACGCGCCCCCTGCAACACGGGCATACAAAGAGAGAATACCACTGGTATGACGCGGCGGGGGGGGCGTCCAGCGCGTCCGCCGCTCCGCCAGCACGCGCTCCACTTCCTCTGCGGGGAGTTGCTGACCCTGCACCCCAACGAGAGCTAACCTGCGTTCCGGCACATGAATCTCGATCAGGTCATTTTCCTCAATCAGAGCAATGGGGCCGCCATCCAGGGCCTCTGGCGTGATATGGCCGACACACGGGCCTTTCATGGCCCCGGAGAAGCGCCCGTCGGTGATGAGAGCAGTGGTCGTGTTCAGTGCCGGATCAGCCGCGATGATGGTCGAGGCGAAATACATTTCGGGCATACCATTGGCACGTGGCCCCTCGTAACGGATAACTACTACGTCGCCGGGCCGAATCCGGCGCTCACGCAGAGCGTCGAGCGCGCTCTCCTCAAAGTCAAAGACGCGCGCGGGTCCCGTATGAACATGCATCTCTTTCGGTACCGAGAAAGCCTTGATGACCGAGCCGCCCGGAGCAAGATTGCCGCGCAGAACCGCGACACCGCCATCGGGGCCAAAGGGGTCGCTACGCGGGCGGATAATCTCACGCCGCGACACTTTCACATTGTTCAGATAGCCGATGCGCTCGGCGAAGAAGCGGCTGTGTTCGATCTCGGCCAGGTTCTCGCCCAGCGTTTTCCCAGTCACGGTCAGACAGTCAAGGTGCAACATATCGCGTAGTTCCAGCATTACGGCAGGCACGCCACCGGCATACCAGAAATACTCAACCGGATAGCGCCCGGTCGTCTTGACATTTGCCAGCACCGGTACCTGCCGATGAATGCGGTCAAAGTCGTCCAGCGTAATCTCAACCCCGGCCTCGCGGGCAATGACCGGCAGGTGCAGCAGAGCATTGGTCGAACCACCAACGGCGGCATGAATCACAATGGCATTCTCAAAGGCCTTGCGCGTCAAAATCTGGCGGGGCGTGATCTCCTCTTCGATCAGGCGCAAAATCTGTTTGCCGGTGGCGCGGGCATAGCGCAGGAGTTTGGTCAGTGGGGCCGGGACAAGCGCGGAGCCGGGTAAGGCCAGGCCAAGCGCCTCTGCCAGCACCTGGCCCGTACTGGCGCTGCCCATAAATTGACATGCGCCACACGTCGGACAGGCCCCTTGCTGCGCCAGTTCAAAGTCAGATTGTGGCGCTTCTCCGCGTGAAACCGCCGTGCCCAGGTTCCACATGCGATCTGAAGTCACGTAATCGGGCGCATTCAACTGAGTGCCGCCTGGAAGATGAATCGCCGGAAGGTTGCAACGCGCGATGGCTTGCAGATGCGCCGGTACCGATTTGTCATTGCCGGAGATCAGTACCATGCCATCATGCGGATGGCCAAGCGCGTGAATCTCGATCATAGCGGCCATGATGTCGCGTGAGACGAGAGAATAGCTCATACCGCCATGTGCCTGCGCGACACCATCACAAATATCGCTCACCGTAAAAACGCCCGGTTTGCCACCCGCTTCAAAGACGCCGTTACTTACCTCTTCAATGAGCGAACGAAAATGAAATGTCCCTGGATGGCCCATACCATAGGCGCTATCAACCAGCACCTGCGGTTTCGCCAGGTCTTCCTCTGTCCAATTCATGCCTAGA
>DAOTVZ010000109.1:0-12005 GCA_034436045.1 Ktedonobacteraceae bacterium
ACGGGGGCATTCCGGCCATGCAAGATAACCCCACCGGTGCTATGGGACTGCCCGACTACCTGGGCTGGAACTGGAAATCGAAGGCAGGTCTACCTATTGTCTGTGTTCCTGGATGTCCTGTTCAGCCTGATAATTTCATGGAAACCGTGCTGTACCTGCTCTATCAGGCAGCAGGTATGGCCCCGATGATCCCACTGGATGAGGCATTACGCCCAACGTGGCTCTTTGGCAACACCGTCCATGAGGGCTGCGACCGCGCGGGCTATTATGAGGTTGGCGATTTCGCCACCGAATATGGCTCGCCCAAATGCCTGGTCAAATTGGGTTGCTGGGGTCCCGTCGTGAACTGCAATGTGCCTAAACGTGGTTGGATGAACGGCCTGGGCGGCTGCCCTAATGTAGGCGGCATCTGCATCGGCTGCACGATGCCTGGTTTCCCCGACAAGTTCATGCCTTTTATGGATACCCCGCCGGGGGCCAAGCTTTCGTCCAGCATTATCGGCATCTATGGCACCGTCATCAGAAACCTGCGCAAGTTGACACAAAGCACCGCCAATAAAGAGCCATCATGGCGGCATAAGCGACGGGAACTAACGACAGGCTACAAGCCCACATGGCACTGAGGCAGTTCACGTAGAGCGTCCTCACATAAGGAGTTAGCATCATGGCTACAGAGATAAGACGGGGTGAGTCACCAAAGCCGGCCCCGCAGCTTGTAGAAATGTCTTGGGATCCCATCACGCGCATCGTTGGCAGCCTGGGCATCTACACCAAAATCGACTTCAATGAGCGTAAGGTCGTAGAATGTCACAGCACGTCCTCTATCTTTCGCGGCTTCAGTATCTTCATGAAGGGTAAAGACCCGCGCGACTCCCAATTCATCACCAGCCGTATTTGCGGCATCTGCGGTGACAACCATGCTACCTGTTCCGTCTATACGCAGAATATGGCATATGGCGTCAAGCCGCCAGCATTGGCCGAGTGGATACTGAACCTGGGTGAAGCGGCAGAGTACATGTTCGACCACAACATCTACCAGGAGGACCTGGTAGCTGTTGACTTCTGCGAACAGATGGTGCGCGAAACCAATCCGGGCGTGTGGGAGAAGGCGCAAAAGACCGAGGCCCCGCACGCGCACCTGCATGGCTATCGCACCATTGCCGACATCATGCGTGCTTTCAACCCTTTCACTGGGGAACTATATCTCGAAGCCTTGCAGGTCAGCCGCTACACCCGCGAGCAGTTCTGCCTGATGGAAGGGCGTCATGTCCATCCTTCAACCCTCTATGCCGGTGGTGTAGGCACCGTCGCCTCGATCCAGGTCTTCACAGACTACCTGGTGCGCTTGATGAAGTACGTCGAATTTACGAAGAAAATGGTGCCATTACATGATGATCTCTTCGACTTCTTCTATCAGGCACTGCCGGGCTATGAGAAAGTAGGACAACGACGCATTCTGCTCGGCTGCTGGGGATCATTCCAGGACCCCGATGTGTGCGACTATGATTATCGCACGATGGACAAATGGGGTCGCGCCATGTTTGTTACACCGGGCGTGGTGGTTGATGGTAAGCTGGTTACAACTAGCCTGGTTGACATCAACCTGGGCATTCGCATCCTGCTGGGCCACTCCTACTACGACGACTGGCAGAATGAGCGCACCTTTGTTGACCGCGACCCACTGGGCAATCCGGTTGACAAGCGTCATCCCTGGAACCAGACGACGTTGCCGAAACCTCAGAAACGCGACTTCAACGACAAATATAGCTGGACAATGTCCCCACGCTGGTACGACAAACGTACAGGTGAATATCTGGCGCTGGATACCGGCGGCGGTCCTATCGCTCGCCTCTGGACAACGGCGCTGGCCGGTCTTGTGCATATTCCCGGCCTCATCGATGCCACCGGCCATAGCGTAAAGATCACCTTGCCCAAAACCGCGAATAAGCCGGAGATGCAGTTTGAGTGGCACGTGCCGCAATGGAGCAACGCCATCGAGCGTGATCGCGCTCGCACCTACTTCCAGGCATATTCAGCCGCTATTGCCCTGTACTGCCTGGACAAGGCGCTGGCCGAGATACGCGCGGGACGCACCAAGACCTGGAACAGCTTCACGGTACCGAAAGAGGCCATTGGTTGCGGCTTCCACGAAGCAGTACGTGGCGTCCTTTCCCATCATCTGGTGATCGAGAATGGCAAGATTGCCAATTATCATCCCTATCCGCCAACACCCTGGAACGGCAGCGTGCGTGATATCTATGGCACTCCTGGCCCCTACGAGGACGCGGTGCAAAACACCCCCATCTTCGAGGAGAACGGCCCGGAGAACTTCAAGGGCATCGACATCATGCGCGCAGTGCGCAGCTTCGACCCCTGCTTGCCGTGTGGTGTCCACATGTACCTGGGTGAAGGGAAAGAGCTTGATCTCGTTCATTCACCAACCTTCGGCATCTAGGGATCGATTTACCTCGTCCGTAGGAACAGGTTGAGGACTTTCACAATAGAATCTCGTAGGAACGGGATCGATCTCGTCCGACGACCAATCCGTTCCATAACATGGGGGAACAGGATTCCAGGCAATATTGACCCGGCCTGGTTACATAAGCCACTGGTGCAATTGGATCAATCCCGTCTCTACGAGATATCTAGTTTATTTTGTTGTATCATAGCCTGATGAGGGAGGGATGCGTTTATGCAGCAAGATTTACAGGAACATCAGCAACGGGCTGAACGTATTGAGGCACTGATTCAGGCCGTCTCTCAGTTCCCCGATCCCCAGGCCCGCGCTACCACTGAAGAGCTACTTCAGGCATTGCTGGATATGTATGGAGAGGCCCTGGCCCGCATCCTCGCACTGGCAACGCAGGCCGAGAGCGGTCAGATGCTACTTGCTTCCCTGGCCAACGACGATTTGATTAGCTCGCTCTTATTGCTGCATGGATTGCATCCAACTTCGCTTGAGGAGCGCATTACGCAGGCGCTGCAAGAGGTACGGCCCTATCTGCAATCACATGGCGGCAACGTAGAGCTGTTGCGGGTCGAGGACGGTGTAGCCTACCTGCGCCTTGAAGGCAGTTGCAATGGCTGCGCTGCCTCAACGCTCACCCTCAAGCAGCGCATCGAGGAGACCATTTACCGCGTCGCGCCGGACTTGGACGATCTCAAGGTCGAGGGCGTTGTTGAACCAGCTCGTTCAGGTGGGCAGGCGATGCGGGTCACGTTCGTGCCGCGCAAACGGCAACAGAATTCTGTCGCGTCCACGAGATGAGGTAAAATAGCATGGCCGCGTCCTTTTCAAACCAGAACGATAGCCCGCGCAACATGGCTCCCATCGGAGCGCTCAGCCGCTTTGCGCGCAAACAGGAGCCACCGCGCCTGGTGCTGGAACACTGCGAGTTTTGCAACACCGTGATACCAGAGCAGCATCGTCACCTGCTGGCATTGCCAGACCATACCGTTGTCTGCGCCTGTAACGCCTGTTCTTTGCTCTTCGGACGTGAGGGCGGCGAAAGCCACAAAGGCAACAAGTATCGCGTTATTCCAACACGCTATCTTTCCCTGACGGACAGTCAGGTGATCGATGAACGATGGGACGAACTGATGATTCCAGTAGGCATGGCCTATATCTTCTACAATAGTGAGGCCGGGCGCGCCGTGGCCTTCTATCCCAGCCCGGCGGGTGCAACGGAATCGCTGCTTAACCTGGAGTGCTGGCAGACTTTCGTGGAAAGCAATACCGCCCTGCGCACACTGCAACCCGATGTAGAGGCGCTGCTAGTCAATCGTCTGCGTGGCACACACGAGTATACTATTGTGCCCATCGACGCCTGCTACCAGCTTGTCGGCTTGATTCGCACCCTCTGGCGCGGGCTAAGCGGTGGCGAAGAGGTCTGGAAGGCCATCGATGCCTTTTTTGCGGAGATACGAACAAAAACCAGCACTTCACTGGGGAGGAGCGTCTAATGCCAGACCTGAGCTTTCAAATCGTTGAAGCCGAGGTTCCACCTTTTGCCGCCGCACCAATGCTCTCATTCAAAGTGAGCATTGTCAACAAAATTGCCCAGGAACGCATCTCCTCGATCATGCTGCGTAGCCAGATTCGTCTCGCCGTAACACGAAGACGCTATAGCAGTGATGAGCAGATCGGTCTGCTGGAACTCTTCGGCCCGCCAGACCGCTGGGCCGACACATTGCGCTCCCTACTCTGGATGCACACCAACACGGTTGTCCAGCAATTCGTTGACAACACCATTGCCGATCTACCAGCACCATGTACCTACGACTTTGAGATCGCCAGTACAAAGTATTTCTACGCGCTTAAAGATGGCGATATCCCCCTTGATTTCCTTTTTAGCGGTACCATTTTTTATGAGAATGAAGAAGGACAGCTTCAGGTGGCGCAAATCCCCTGGTCAAAGGAGGCAGCATTTAATATGCCAGTCGCACTCTGGCAGGAGATGATCGCGCGCTACTATCCTAACAGCACCTGGCTACGTCTACAAAAAAACGTCTTCGATCAACTCTATCAGTACAAGGTCAGGCAAGGGCTACCTACCTGGGAAGAAACCGTATTACGCCTGCTACACACAAGTGGTGAAGAGGTGCAACCATGAAGATAGAGCAGATGCGAGAAATAGCCAACGCAGTTCTCTACGAGGGCTATCTTCTCTATCCATATCGACACACGGCCATCAAAAATCGGCGGCGCTGGACGTTCGGTGTGGTCTATCCACAGGCATACAGCCAGGCGAACGGCGAAATTGAGCCATGGCACATGCAAACGGAATGCCTGGTCACAGGCTCCCTGACGACCACGCTCGACATCTACGTGCGATTCCTGCACCTGCTCGTTCGCACCACAGAGCAGGCCGAGGGCACGAAAGATACGGCGAAGCAGACGAACGATCACGAGTGGAGCATCGCCAGTCGCATGGCGAACGAACCCTGGGAGGAAGGCATCGAACGCGAGGTGGTCGCCTTGAACCTCTCCCTGGCCGAACTGGCCGCGCAACCCAGGCTGGTCGAGATCACCATTCCCGGCGGGCGTATCGTTGAGAAAGACGGTAGCGATGCTACTACTGTGATACGTGAGCAACAGGCGCTCACAGGTATGGTCAGCATCGCCGCCGAGGTGGTCGGGCCAGACCTGTATAAACTGCGCATTCGCATCGAGAATCGCACGCCGCACACCGATTCGCTAGCCAGCCAGTACACAGTCATGCGTCACAGCTTCGTTTCTACCCATACCATCCTGCAAGTACATGAGGGTAGCTTCATCTCGCTGATGGACCCTCCTGAAGCCTTGCGGGAAGCCGCCCAGACATGCCAGAACCACCAGACATGGCCGGTGCTGGTCGGCAACGAGGGTGAACGGGATAGCATGCTCTCATCGCCGATTATTCTCTACGACTATCCTCAGATCGCGCCAGAAAGCCCCGGCCCGCTCTTTGATGGTACAGAGATCGATGAAATCCTGATTTTGCGTATTATGACGTTATCCGATGAAGAAAAGGAGGAGATACGACGCGGCGATCAACGCGCTCGTGAACTATTGGAACGGGTAGAGGCGCTGACGCCAGAACAACTCAAACAACTGCACGGCACGATCCGCAACTTTCATACCAGCATGCAGGCAGATACCTCTATCCCAACCTTCAATAGCTTCCGGCAGGCAGAAGTTCCTTCCTTTATAACCGATAACACGACCAACAGGGCCTATTCGGGCGAGGATTATCCGCCCCCGGTCTCAATCATGATTGATGGACAGGAGGTGAAGGCAGGTAGTCGCGTCCGGCTCCATCCGCAGGTGCGGGCCGACGCCTTCGATATGCTGCTGGCAGGCAAGACGGCGCGTGTCGAAGCCATTCAGCAAGATTTCGAGAACCGCCTCTATCTGGTCGTCACAGTAGATGACGACCCTGGCCGCGAGCAATGGGATGAGCGTATTTTGCCTGCACACCGTTTCTATTTTTTCCCGCAAGAGGTGGAACCGCTGGACGATAGCTCAACAGCAGCACGGAGGGAACTATGAGTGATAATCCACAGACATCGCTCCCCCCGCGCATCCTGATCGCGTGCATCGGCAACATCTTTCTGGGTGATGATGCTTTCGGGGTTGAGGTGGCCCGCCGCCTGGCAAACAGAACGGAACGGCGCTATCCACCATCTGTCCAGGTCGTTGATTTCGGTATTCGCGGTATCGAACTGGCCTATACCTTGCTCGATAATAACTATGACGCGCTCATCATGGTTGATGCTGTGCCACGTGGAGGTAAACCCGGCACACTATACCTCATCGAACCGGATGTAGCGGCCATACAGCCAGGGCAAGGTATCCACATCAGTCGCATAGTAATAGATGGTCACAGCATGGACCCGGTAAAGGTTCTCGCCCTTGCCAGAACGCTGGGCGCACCCCCCATTCGCACGCTGCTTGTCGGCTGCGAACCTTCCAGCAGCGCCTCGGAAGCTAACGAAGAGATGCAGATGGGCCTGAGTGAACCGGTACAGGCCGCCATCAATGAAGCCGTCCAATTGATTGACAAACTCGTTGACCAATTGCTTACTATAGGAGTGTGATGCTTCACGCTCTCTCGGAAAGGAAAACAACCATGTTTAAATTCTTGCTCTTCGTGATAGGTGTCCTCTTCGCGGCATGGCTGATCCGGCAGTTAATGCCGGACATCCGGCGCTATCAGCGGATGATGCAAATGTAGTGCATGTTTGAACGTTTTTGACACGAGCAGGCTGCCATTAGTGCAGGGAAAGGAACGGAATGATGAGCTGGTTAACAGTGTTACTGATCGTAATCATCGTACTCGTCATTCTTGCGTTTATCGCCACAGCGTTGCTACTACCCGATATTCGACGGTATCGGCGCTTACGCTCCATGTAAGATCATTCATCAGTAGAGAGGCTGGTGAACATGCACGAATTGTCTATCGCGGAAAGCATGGTAGATGCGCTTAAAGCGAAAGCCACCGAATGTCAGGCCGCTCGTGTCAAAAATGTACACCTCAAGGTCGGCGAGGCCAGCGGTATCGTGACCGATTCATTGACATTCTGCTTCGAGATGCTTGCTAGCCTCGATCCCCTCTTAACAGGGGCACAATTGCTGATCGATACGGTACCTCATCGGGCATGGTGTCGGCACTGCGCCCACGAGTTCGCCGTCACCAATTTCGTAGCTATATGCCCGGACTGTGGAGAATGGTCAGGGCAGATCGTTTCCGGCACCGAACTTGAAATACTTGACATGGAGATCGAAACCCCGTAGGGGCGTCATTCATGACGCCCTGTTTGCCCGTCGAACCGCTCTCAGGGCGTCATGAATGACGCCCCTACGGGACACCAGATTCGGGCGTGAGAATTCATCATCACGCCCCTACGAGATGGGGTTATTACCGATTTGGATCACTAAATTGCTTATGGCATCCACTGAAAGGGATAGCTCTTGTGCCAAAAGTAACGATTGCACAACATATTCTGGCGGCCAACGATACTGTCGCACGGGATGTTCGACAGAAGCTGGCGGCGCACAAGATTTGCACCATTAATTTGATGAGTGCGCCCGGCGCGGGTAAGACCACTCTGCTGGAACGCACCATCGAGCAACTGCGTGGGCAGATCAGTGTGGGCGTTATCGAGGGCGATATCGAAACCAGCGCCGATGCCGAACGCATCGAGGCGGCGGGCGCAGTAGAGACGGTGCAGATCAACACGCGCGGGGCCTGCCACCTGGAAGCGCACATGATCCGTGATGCCCTGGCACAGATCGACCTGGGGAGCGTCAACCTGCTCTTCATCGAGAATATCGGCAACCTGGTCTGTCCGGCAACCTGGGACCTGGGCGAGGATGCGCGCGTTGTCATTACCAGCACGACCGAAGGCGACGAGAAACCGGCCAAGTACCCACAGATGTTCGCGGTCGCACAAGCAATGGTCATCAACAAGCTCGACCTGCTACCCTATGTCGATTACGACATCGCAAAGGTCAAACGACAGGCGCTGGCAATCAACCCCTCACTGCGCATCTTTGAGCTAAGTTGCCGCACAGGTGAGGGCCTGACCGCCTGGTGCGACTGGCTCATGACGGTGATACACAAGCAGACTGCTGGCAAGGAAGAAGTGTGAGCTATGATCTCCGACACAGGTGCGACAATTCAACGGCGGCGCATTCTTGTCCAGGGTATTGTGCAGGGCGTCGGCTTTCGGCCTTTCGTCTATGGCCTGGCAATACGCCTCGGTTTGAGCGGCTTCGTCCTCAACGATAGCAACGGTGTCACTATTGAGATCGAGGGAACAAGTAGAGAGCTTGATGAGTTCCAACGCGCCTTATGTGCGGAAACTCCGCCTCTGGCGCGTATCGATAGCGTGGTCAGCGAGCAGCTTATACCACGCAACGAACACACGTTTACCATCGAGCATAGCCAGCAAGGTAGCGAGCGGCGCACGCTCATCTCGCCCGATACCAGCACCTGCGACGATTGCTTGAGCGAACTCTTCACCCCAACCGACCGACGTTATGGCTATCCTTTCATCAACTGCACTAACTGCGGCCCACGCTTCACCATCGTGCTGGACGTGCCCTACGACCGCGATAAGACGACAATGCGCGTCTTTCCCATGTGCCCTGACTGCCAGGCCGAATACAGCGACCCGCTCAACCGGCGCTTCCACGCTCAGCCCAACGCCTGTCCCGTCTGCGGCCCCCATGTCTCCTTGCAGAACTGGTCTACTGAACAGCCACCAGACAATTCCGCAAGAGATGCTGAACTCATCACGCTTGCAGCCCGGCGGCTCGCGGCAGGTGCAATCCTGGCTATCAAAGGCTTGGGCGGTTATCACCTGGCCTGTGATGCCCTCAACGCTGAGGCGGTACAATGCCTGCGCCAGCGCAAACACCGCGAGGCCAAACCCTTCGCGCTGATGGTGCCCGACCTGGCGACGGCGCGCATGCTTTGTCATGTGAGCGAGGCCGAAGCGGCGCTCCTGCAATCGCGTCAGAGGCCTATCGTTCTGCTCGACCAGCTTGCTACCTACTCTGTGGCTCCTGCTGTCGCTCCCAATCATACCACGCTCGGTATTATGCTGCCTTATACACCCCTGCATCACCTGCTGCTGCACGCCTTTGCCGACATCACGAAAGGCCAGCGACCACCGGTGCTGGTGATGACCAGCGGCAACCTCAGCGAAGAACCCATTGCTTACAAGGACGACGACGCTCGACAACGCTTAGCCAGCATCGCGGATGGTATGTTGACGCATAACCGCGCCATTCATATGCGTTGCGATGACTCCGTGCTGCGTATTGTGGCAGGACAGACACAGTTCTTGCGCCGTTCGCGCGGCTATGCGCCGGAGCCGATTAGCCTGGCCTTTGAGTTGCCAGAGCCATTACTGGCGTGCGGCGGCCATCTCAAGAATACCTTCTGCCTGGGCAAAGGACGGCAGGCTTTCGTCAGCCATCACATCGGCGACCTGGAAAATCTGGCGACACTGACCTCTTTCCGGGAAGGTATCGTCCATTTCCAGCGCCTCTTTGATATTTTTCCTACCGCCGTGGCCTACGACCTGCATCCTGAATATCTGGCAACCAAATACGCGCTTGATACGAGCATCCCGCACAAAATCGGCGTGCAACACCACCATGCCCATATTGCCAGCGTACTGGCTGAGCATGGTATCAGCGGCCCGGTCATCGGTGTGGCCGCCGACGGCACCGGCTACGGCACCGATGGCGCGGTGTGGGGCGGCGAGATCATGATCGCCGACCTGGCGGACTTTGAGCGCGTGGCGCATCTCGCCTATGTTCCCCTGCCCGGCGGCGAACAGGCTATTCACCAGCCCTGGCGTATGGCGGCGGCATATCTCGCGCATACTTACGGCAATCAGTTCCTATCGCTGGATATTCCCTTTGTGCAGCAATTGAACCGTGCAAAGTGGCATACCCTTTCACAGATGATCGAGCGCAACCTCAACTGCCCGCCGACTTCCAGCCTGGGGCGTTTATTCGACGCCGTCGCTGCGTTGTTGGGCCTGCGCAGCGAAGTGCAATACGAAGGACAGGCCGCCATCGAGCTAGAAATGCTGGCCGTAGGGGCGTCATTTATGACGCCCTCATGCCAGCCATCATCCACGACGCCCTCGATCACAATACCCACAAAGCACGATATACCTATGATTCTGGACGTCACACCGCTGATCCGTGCCGTCGTCAGCGATATTCAGCAGCGTGTTCCACTCCCACAGATCGCCGCACGCTTTCATCACGCGCTGGCTGAGCTACTGGCTCAGACCTGCCTCGGCATCCGTGAACAGAGCGGTTTGAACGAGGTTGCCCTTAGCGGTGGTGTCTTCCAGAACCGGCTCTTGCTGGAACAACTACATAAGCGGCTGGAGCAGATGGCGTTTCGGGTCTATCTCAATCGACGTGTACCCCCTAACGACGGTGGACTCAGCCTGGGTCAACTGGCCGTCGCGGGTAAACGCATACAAGATGGCTTATAATGGTCTAAAGACGATACATTTAAACAACACAAGGAGGTTGATATGTGTCTCGGCATTCCAGGTAAAATTGTAGACATCGTGGACGACGCTAATTCCATCGCCAAAGTCGATGTGTCCGGCGTCAAACGCAACGTCAGCATTGCGCTGGTGCGCCCGGAGGGCATTGAGCCGGGCGATTGGGTACTGATTCACGTGGGTTTCGCCATGAGCAAAATCGACGAACATGAGGCACACGAAACGATGAAAGCCTTGCAACTCTTCGGCCAGGGCTACATTGACGAACTCGACATGCTCCATTCGAGCCAGATTGAGTGAGGTGACTTTATGGACGCTCTCACACCGGAACAGGCACAACCAGACCTGACAGCACTGGTGGCGCGGCGCTTTGAACTGAGTACCTCGGTACCACAGGTCTTCTTTACGACCGAGGCCGAGCGCATCGCCAGAGCTTGCTGGGCGATGGCGCAGCGCTTCCATCAAGGTGGGCGGTTGCTCGCCTTCGGCAATGGGGCCAGCGCGACCGATGCCCAGCACGTCTCCGTCGAGTTCGTCCATCCGGTGATTGTTGGCAAACGCGCCCTGCCCGCTCTGGCCCTCACCAACGATAGCGCGACGCTGAGCGGACTGATGATGGGCCAGGAACATGGGCCAGCGTTCTCTCAACTGCTGCATGTGCTTGGTCGTCCGCAAGACATGGCGCTGGGCTTCTCGCTAGATGGCAATTGTGCCAACGTGGTCGCAGCATTGCAGGAAGCCAGGAGACTGGGCATGCTCACCCTGGGGCTGACTGGCGGCGACGGCGGCTTGCTGGCGCGCTCCGAAATGGATTTCTGTTTCATCGTTCGCTCACATGACCCGTTCGTTGTGCAGGAAACACATGAAACTCTCTATCACGTCTTATGGGAACTGGTGCATATTTTCTTTGAACACGAGGGATTACTGTGATGGATTCTGAAGAAGAGAAGCAGCAGACGCGCCTGACACGCACTCCTGAGCGACTGGCAATCTTTAGTGGCCCGACCTGTGAACTGGATGCCGAGGGACACTGTATCACCTGTTCCGACGAGGCCATATATGTCAGGGTACTGCACGTTGAAGAGGGCAGAGGACTGGCGCGCGTAGAAGTTGATGGCAACGAAGAAGAGGTTGATATTACGTTAATAGAGCATGTCGCGCCAGGTGCTACGCTCCTGGTGCATGGCGGCGTTGCGATTGCTTTGCTAGAAGAGGCCCCCCATGCATGACACTGAAGGCTCCGAGTATGACCGCCTGTTTTATCCCTTCCTTTTCGAGGGCGGCAAGGCCAGCATCGATGATGTGCTGGCCCAGGTGCAACATTCAACGCTGGAGAAGTGTCACGAAATCATTGCGTTGCGTCAGGCCACGCTGGCTCGCTCTGGTAAGCAGCTTATCGCTGTCGGTCAGGCGATGGCGAAAGCCTTTGCTGACGGCGCAACCTTGCTGGCCTTCGGCAATGGCGGTAGCACTACCGACGC
>DAOTVZ010000110.1:0-4275 GCA_034436045.1 Ktedonobacteraceae bacterium
AATGAGTACCTGTGGACGTGGATTCACACGCTGGCTGACAATGTGCAGCGCCTGGTTAATCTGCTCGTGTGCAATGGGGCAGTGGCTGAGTGGCAGCACGCGATGTGTGCCTCGTGCTGTTAAACCCACCTGGCCATTGCGGTTGACCGAAAAGCGCATGTGATTACGGTAATGCCAGGGCCGGTCACACGGCACTATTGGCAGCATGGGCGGCTCAACAAAATGGCCGATTTCACGCAGTAGTTGCGTCACCATCTCCTGTTTCCAGGCTAGCTGTGCCTCGTAGCGCATATGTTGAAGTTGGCAACCGCCGCAGGTGCCAAACACCGGACAGGGAGCCGCAACCCGCAGTGGTGACGGCTCATGAATCTCACTGATCCAGACGCGCGGCGGACGCGGCTTCCAGTGACGGCGACGCTTGCCTGGCGGTGGTTTGAGCGGTGCCTCGACCGCGATGGTCACACGTTCTCCCGGCAAACCGGCGGGAACGTGCAAGACCTGCATCGCCGTCTGCCCCTCGTCGTTCTCTGTGACAATTTCTGCTATGGCCTCGCCGGAGCGTGTGAGAGGGCCGAGTGTGACAGTATGATAGGTGACGACCTGTTCCTGTTCGATCATTTCTTGCGCTTCTTCGGCTGTGACGACTTATTTTTGCCCTTCGGTTTCGAGGCACGCTGCTGCGCTTTAATGGAATCGAAGATGAGGCGTGTATCGATAACGATTTCATCGTTCGGGTCAATCTCTTCGCCCATTGCCAGGTACTCTTCAGCGTGGAGCAGATTGCCACTGCGCATCTCTAGCATGGCAAAAATGGCATACAGCTTAGCTTCTTCAGGGAAGAAGCGTAACGCATCTTCCAGGATGGCACGCGCCGGCTCTATTTTCCCCTGCTCAATATAAATGGCAGCCAGTTCGACGTAGGCGTCCGGGCTTTCCGTGCCTTCATCGATGGAACGCTGGTAGCTGGTGATAGCCAGCGTTTTTTGCCCTAGTTCGCTTTGCACATTGCCCAGGTAGGTCCAGACTTCCGGCAACTTGGGATCGAGCTGCGCGGCCTTTTCATAGAGCTTCAGCGCCTCTTGTGGTTTGTCCTGCACCTCGGCTAATTTGCCCTTGCTGAAGGCAACCGCTGCCTCATCTTCCGGTGTGTGGATGTGTTCCTGCGCCTCTTGCAGCAGTTGTGTGGCCTCGTCTAGCTTGACTTCCTCGTCAATGAAGAGATCGGCAAGCATAGTATAGCTGGCGGTCGAGTGGTCGGCCTCGATAGCCGCATGCAATGTCTGTTCAAGCAAATCCCTGAAGTGCTGTGAGCGCTCTTCCGACTCATCTTCCATCATGTGTGATTGACTGATGGCGAGCAAGCGTAGTGCCTCACCGCGTTCGTCGGGAAAACGCTGGATGTACATATCCAGGTAGGCGGCGGCGCGTTCCCATTCATCGATAGAGGTGGCCTGCGCGATGGCGGTGTTATAGAGGTGCCTGTCTTGCGGACTCTGCGCAATAAAAGCATCGCTATAATGCATACCGCGCAGGGTAATCCAGCGAATCTCCTCGGCCTGACCCAGAAAGTCATCGAGCGAAAGCTCATCTTCGCTAATTTTTGTCAGGAAATTGTTGACCTGCGTCTCGCTGTTAGGGTCAAGATCGGTTAGTCCAAGCTCGTCGGTAACGGCTTTAACGTTCTCGGTAAGGGCGGCCATGCGCTGCTCAAGCTCGGCGGGAGAGAGGCGCAGAGCGGCGGCCCCTTCATCTTGCATATCCTGAATAAGCCACTGACCGTTTTCTTCAACGAGCTGGAAGCGCGTCCAGAACCAGCGACGTTTCACTTCTGGATACATCGCGGTGGCTTGTGGTAGCTCTCTCAGTGTGCTGCTGAGTGGTGTGTCTTGCATTTCCAGCGACCAGAATACCTCTAGCAGTTCATGACTCGCGTCTGTGGCGATGTCGCCCGGCAATGGCAGCATGGGTTCGACCTCTAGCTCGGAATCCTGCACAATCTCGAAAACCATGTGCTCCGGTTTAGCATCTTCGACCCAACTGCGACGACGAATGGCCCAGGCATCGCGGGTAAGGCCCTGCTTCAATGGGCTATTAGTGGCAAGCTGATCGTAAGCCTCTTCAAAATTGCCTTCCGACCACGCTTGCAGGAATGTATCGAGGGTGGCTTCCGCTACTCCGTAGTCTTCGTCAAAAAACATATCTTTATCCCTTTTCTCAGTCAGTAGGAGTGGTAGTTCCACAGGGCGACGACCAGGGTCGCCTTTAACCTACTACTTTTTTCTACTATTTATGTGTTGAGTGACAGTTTGAACAATTTCAGACTGTGGATTCAGGGCGATAGCCTGATTTAACTCGCGCTGTGCTGTGCGTACATCGCCCAGCTCGAAGACGAGAGAGGCGTAAAGCGCGTGTAAATCTGCTGAGTCGGGAATAGCCTGAAGGCCCTGCTCCAGAATAGCGCGTGCGCGTGCTGGCTGCTGGCGATTCAGGTAGATTGCCGCTAACTCGTTATAGGGACGTGGGTCGTTTGCTTGCTTCAAAATGGCGCGCTTGTAGTTCTCTTCGGCGGCATCAATGCGCCCCAGCAGGCGTTGCGCGAAGCCGATGCTGAACCAGATGCCGGTGTAGTCAGGGTTAAGCTCCGCTACCCGCTCGAAGTGCGAGAGTGCCTCTTCGACTCGTTCACGGCGCATAGCGATATTGCCCAGTCCCGCCTCTATAGAAGCTTCCTCTTCCAGAGTGTAGCCGGTCATTTTGGCTTTGAGCAATTCCTGCTCCGCCTCGTCGTTGCGACCCTGACTCAATAAGAATTCTGCCAGCAGGATATGGCCGATGGCGTTATCCTCCAGGCGAATGGCCTCACGCAGCGTCTCCTCTGCGCGCTGTTGAAGGTGGTCAAAGCGGGCGCGTAACGAGGGTGCGGTGAAGTTATAGGCCAGGGTTGTCAACGTGGCACCCAGGCGTCTGAGCGTATCGGCCTTATTTTCGCCGAAGCGCTGAGCCATACGTTCCAGGTAGACGATGGTGCGTTCAGGGTTGCCGGTCATGATAGCATATTTGTACGCATCATCATAGACTCTCTTATCAAGCGGCAGTTGAACGATGAGCGCATCGTAGTAATGGAGCAGTTGTGTCAAACGCCAGGCAAGTTCTTCTAACGCCTCATTAATGTTCTGCCCCGGTTGTTTGATCCTGGCTTCGATAGCCTCCTCATAGCTCTTAATGCGTTTCTGAAGCTCAGCAGCAGGTAGCCCCTGGATGGCACGGCCCTCATCGCTGATATTCTTGATGCGCCATACCTCTTGAGTACGCTGTTCGCGCACGAGCGTAAAGTTTGTCCAGAACCAGTGACGCCCTGTCTCTTTGTTGACGGTGGTACCCATCGGCATCTCGGTCAGTGTGCCGCTCAATGGTGTCTCGTTTAGTTCAAGCGACCAACCGATTTCAAGCGTCTTCTGCGTAGTGTTGCGCATACTACTAATCGATGAGGGAAGCCAGAGCGCGCTTTGTTGCTGCTGTTGTGCCTCCTGCTCATGGACAAAACCGAGTTCCAGCCGTACCGGGAGCGCTTCTTTATGCCAGTTGCGGTGTAGCTTCATCCATTCGTCGCGTGAATGTTCTGCGCGCAGTGGACTGTTCTCGCTGAGCAGATCATAGGTCAGGCCATAGTCGCCCATTGCCCAGCCGCCGATAAAGTTGATGGCGACCTCTGCCGGTTCCAGTTCAGGATTGATGAAGTCATGCCCTCTATCCTCTCCCAGTTCCTGAGCGCTGGCCTGAAAGACAAGCTGCCTGACGAGCGGTTCGCGCTCACGGTAATCCTTGCCGGGGCGCGTTCCCCGCCACTCGTTGACGGAGAGCGCCTCTTCAAGCAGCCGTCGCCCCTCAGCCAGTGTGCAATCGACGACCGAGACACCCAGGTGGCTGCGTATCTCACTGATACGTTCGTCAACACGCCGTTTGCCACCCTGATCGTCGATCAGATCTTTCACCCCATCGTTCCAGAAATCTAGCAGGAAGATCAGGATGCGCGCCTCGCTATAATCATAGCCCTGTTCCCAGCTAAGCAGCAGTTGGATTTCGCCCTGTTCGCGTGCCTGAATTACCGCTCCCTTCCAGAAGCGCGGCGGATTGGCAACGGGGAGTTGAACGACGGGGGCCCGCTTAATTGGCGGTGTCCATTGCGGATAAACTTTGCTGCTCTCCAGGCGCAAGAGCGAGCGACGGGCCTCTTTGCGCACCTCTTTCTGCTGGCTCATCGCGTTGACAGCGGCC
>DAOTVZ010000111.1:0-12714 GCA_034436045.1 Ktedonobacteraceae bacterium
CCCTACGGGATGGTGCCAGTGCCGGTTTCGGGTGAAAGAATTCATGATCACCCCCTGAGCGCGGCGCGACGGGTGAGCAGGGCGTGATCAATCACGCCCCTACGGGATGGTGCCAGTGCCGGTTTCGAATGAAAGAATTCATGATCACCCCCTGAGCGCGGCGCGACGGGCGAGCAGGGCGTGATCAATCACGCCCCTACGGTTGTCTTGATTTCCTCGGCTAAGCGTTCCGGGCGCTGTAGCGGAATATCGTGAATAGTGTCGGGCAAGGTGACAACCTGGACGCGAGAGTTGATGCGCTGTATTTCGGCGATGCCCATGCGGCGCTGACGCATAAACTCTGCACGCTCGGCAGGCACATCGGGCTGTTCCGCCACCACAAGCTTCACGGGACAACGCACCTGTTGATAGAGGGAGAATGTCGGTTGATCCCACATCGCACCGATGATTTGCAGGTGATGCTCGAAGCTCAAGCGCGGCGCTACTGTATCGTCATCACGCAACTGCACAATATGTAAGATACTATCCTCCAATGCAGGCGACCATTGCTGTCCCAATGGACCACGCTTGAAAAATGCAAGGAAGGTTTCGCGCGGCGTTCCGGCAAAGCGCGGTGGGGCCAGGTCTATCATCGCCTGCTCGCGCGACCAACCTGGACGTAGCGAAAGCTGGTTGGTGGCTCCATCGACCAGCACCAGGGAGCGCACCTGCCTCGGAAACGTAGCGGCATATTGTAAGGCGACCATCGCGCCCCAGGAATGCCCGACCAGCACCGGGTTAAGCACCCCCAGTCCCGCAAAAACGGCGGCATCATCCGCGACAATGGTGGCAAAATCATAGCCATCATCTGGTTTATCGCTCTCGCCATGCCCACGCTGATCGAGCGCCACCACCTCGTAACCCTGCTCCGCAAGCAAGGGTGCGACAAAATCCCATATGCGTGTCGCGGAGGCCAGCCCATGCAGCAGCACAATAGGTGGCATGGTCGGCTCGGCACGGGTTGGCGACCAGCGGCGTATATGGAAGCGTAGTTGATGGATGGAAATAAATTCATCTATTGGTATAATAGACATACACATATACTCCTGCAAATCTAGACACAGAAACACAAAAGCCCTCCAGGGAACTATTCCCCAGGAGGGCGGGCCAACCCAGGCCACACAGATATATCGAAAAGACCTGAGCCGATCACTCGTCCAGGTCTTCTGGCTCCATGTCATCGTAATCCTCGTCCTCGTCCAGATCATCCTCTTCATCCAGATACACGAGCTGGTCTGGATAGTCGGAATAATTCGCTGGATAGGACTCCTTACGAATACGAATGGTTGGCTGCACCGTCGGGAAGGGCTTCAACCCCTCACGTGCGGCTGGTCCATCCATCTGCGGCTCGTAGGCGGGGGTACTCTCACGTACCAACACCTCGTCACCCCATGCCATTGACTCGAAACCCAGGCGGCGCAGATCCATGACCATACCGGGCCAGGTGTCTTCCGCGTCAATCGCCCACCACTCACGTCCAAGTACACGCACAGGTCGAACACGCAAAGGCCGGTTGAGGTCGCCCAGATTAGCCATTAAGGAGGTGCGCTTCTTCTCGGCTTTTTTCATGGCAAAACCGTCCCTTCTATACTAGAAAAAAACACTTATACGTTAGCCCTTTTGCTGCCTCTGTTTCTGAAAGAACCTATACAGCCCTGTTCTTTTGCAGCGACCTCAAAGCGGATAACATTGTGTACTCATACAATACCACATAACACAAGAATTTTGCCAGTGAGCAATTCCACAAAATTCGCAGAAAGACACCCCAATTTTTGGCGATGTAGCTCTAAGATGTAGCTCTAAATAGAACGTTTACAACCGGCGCTCATAAAATGGGACAGATGACCCTCTTTTATCAGACTGCTACCTTGCTATACTCTGCTTGACAGAATAAACCCCGCCTGTCATACTATGGCCCATAGGGCGCAGCTAACAGCATTTATTTTGTCAATGTCGTTCGCAATCGGCTTGCCAGCAATATGTGAGGGCTATAATGAGTCAGCAGAAAATAACCTTGCAGGCACTACCCGGTTCAACCCTGCGCCGCTTGCGCAATACACCCAGCTATTTTTTTCTGATCTGGCGCTGGAGCATGTGGTTCTATGCGCTCGTCGTCATTCTTGGCACCAATTTTACGCCTTTTCAGAAACACATCGGTTACATCTTACTTACCGTAACACTGCTCCAGACATTGATCGTTACGCTCTATACACCAATATTACATCTATTTTTGCCGAAGTTTCTACATATCTTTCACCTGTCTCGCCCGCGACGCCACATCTCGCCCGAAGATGAGCCGGTCGATATTTTCACGCCTCTTTCACAAACGCGCAATGCTTCCTGGGATGTGATCGTGTATAGCGTAGACCTGCTTATCTGCGGCATCGTTATGTACTACGGTGGTACTTTTGGCGATCCACCCTTTGGCGCTGGCTCCGTCTTCTACCGCTATGGCATCTCCAGCGTCTTCGCTGCCGGTCTGGCCTATCGTGCGCGGGGTGGATTGGCCGCTGCGCTGGGCTATGACCTGTTCGTTCTCCTCGGTATGGTGTTGCCCCCACCTGGAGCGGAACACCATATTCCCAACACCATCGACATCGCCGGTTCTTTAGTTGACGCTCCTGTCATTGCCCTGCTCACCGGCTATGTCGCTACGCTCCTCTCCAACTACGCTCAGAGCAAACGACGCGAGCAGGACACAGCCCGCCGTCAGCAGGCGCTGGTGCGCGTCAGCGAAACCTTGATGCGCGGGGCGACCGACAAAGAACATCTCCTGCAAAAAAGCGTGGCACAGATTCGCCAGGGTGGTCACTTTCAGCGTCTGACGCTCGCGTTAGAGTACATAGATGACGAGCCAGCGCTGATAGCGCCGACAGAGTTATCGCTATCCCTCTATTACATAGAGGATGAAATTCCGGGCGAACTACCATCCCGACGCAGCGAGCAGTTCTTCCAGCAGGTCTTTCGTTCGGGACACTATCATGTGGCCTTTGAACCATTGCGTGATCCGCACGGCTACGGATTGGCCCGCCTCTACGTGCCGATTCTCAAAGATGGGCGTGTCCACATGGTCATGGGCGCAGAGAGTGTGCGCCAGACGCCTTTCAACGAGCGGCAGGAGAAATTTCTGACCATCTCTGGTACTTACTTGCTGGTCGTACTGGATAATATTCACCTGACCGAGCGGATGATCGAGCTGGCGGCGATAGCTGAGCGCGGACGCATCGCGCGCGAAATTCATGACGGTATTGCCCAATTGATCTACATGCTCAGCCTGAACGCTGAGGCATGTGCGGCACAGGCACAACGCATCGCCGAAGCTTCAGAAGAGGATGCTGAACTGCTACTGCCACTGGCCCAACGTCTCGACGCCCTGGTCACGCTCTCTAAACAGGCGCTCTGGGAGACACGCACCTATATGTTCAACCTCAAACCCCTGGTTAGCGGCACTATGACGCTTCCACAGATGCTCGCCAGCCAGCTACGCGAGTTTGCCGCCATTAGCGGATTGCACACCCGTCTTGAAACGCACCTGCATGATGAAGCGCAACCGGGCGAGCAGGTCGGCACCGCCATCTTCCGCATTGTTCAGGAGGCATTGACCAATACCTACAAACACGCTTCGGCCAGCGAAGTGCAGGTGATATTAGAGCAGCAAGCATCTTCTATCGAACTTACTATCTGTGACAACGGGCGCGGACTGCCCATACCGGTCAGCGTAGAATATCACCATGCTACGACTGACCAGCGCCTCTATTCCGGGCGCGGATTGCAAGGGATGCGTGAGCGCGTCCATGAACTGGGGGGCACCATCGAGATCGCGCACCAGCCCACGAGTGGTTTGTGCCTTCGCATCCATATACCGCTCACAAAGAGTATCGCAAGCGAGAGGAGCTAATATATGGCGAAAATACGACTTATGATTGTCGATGACCACGAGGTTGTGCGCCTCGGCATGCGCGCGGCCTTTGAACTGGAGGCGGATATTCATATCGTGGGCGAGGCACGCAACGGAGCCGAGGCGATTGCCAAAGTCAGCGTCTTAGACCCGCAGGTAATTCTGATGGATGTGCGTATGGATAAAATGGATGGCATCGAGGCATGCCGCGAGATTAAGAGTCGGCATCCGCAGATCGCCATTCTCATGATCACGTCGTTTACCGACGATGAGGCGATGACGGCCTCGATTCTGGCCGGAGCCAGTGGCTACCTGCTCAAAAACGTCAGTCTGGCCGAACTGCTCAAAGCTATTCGTGCCGTCGCCGCCGGTCAATCACTGCTTGACCCCCATGCACGTCAGCAGGTTATTACACGCATGACCACTTACGGCAAAACATCCGGCGATGAACTGACGGAACGCGAACGCGAGGTACTGGCGCTGATTGCCCGTGGCTATACGAACAAACAGATCGCGGAGACACTCTATGTGAGCGAGAAAACGGCTCGCAACCACGTCAGCCATATTCTCGAAAAGCTTGGACTCGCCCGTCGCAGCGAGGCCGCCGCCTATGCCGTCGAGCATAAAATGGTACCGCCGCACTCATAAACACTCTCATTTAAGCCAGGGGATACACATTGAGGTTGCTATAAGTTATGTCGGCACTCGCGCCATCGCCGTTCGCCAGGAAGGCTACTGTGCCGGCGGCGGAATAGGTCGTGTCCTGGATTTCGGTTAGGAAGACACCATTGGCATAGAGCAGGAAAACGCCGCCGTTCATAATTACCTCTAACTTATTTGTGGCTGTACCGGTCTTTAAGGCTGAAGAGGCTGTCCAGTCCTGCAACGTCACCAGGTCCAGGGGATTGCTAAAATCCTTCGACCTGGAAATTTTGTAATCGCCATTAGCGTCGATCTCAAACAGGTAGCCGGAATAGACATGCAGGATGC
Organism: Ktedonobacteraceae bacterium; assembly: GCA_034436045.1. Lineage (GTDB taxonomy): Bacteria > Chloroflexota > Ktedonobacteria > Ktedonobacterales > Ktedonobacteraceae > H111-94. Next base: position 4,928 of record DAOTVZ010000111.1, read on the forward strand.
TACTCGTCTGCGTGCGGAAGAAGAGACCACCGGAATGGCCACTGTTGATCGTCACATCAACGGTAATGGTGGCATTCTGATAGGTATATGCCGTCTCCTGACACCCCTGAAGCGCAAAGCTACTCGTGACATGGTAGCCATCTGATTTAAACTGACAATTGCTGGTCTGATCCCAGTTGGCGGCCTGTGTCTGCGGATTATTGACGTTGTTCAAGGGATCGCTATAGCTCGGCTGACCGGCAGTTGCAGTCTGAATCACTCCGGCGGTGGCTTGCGCCTGCGCTGTGGCTTGAGCTATAACCGTCGCTGTCGCGCCCGCGATAGCAGTGGCCGTCGCCTCTTGAGCCTGCACCGTTGCCGTCGCTGACTGCGCCATTGCCGTCGCCGTCAGGTCAGGCGTATTGGTCGGCGTCAGCGCCTGGGTAGCAGTGGTAGTATTCCCTCCCACTACAGGGCCAGGAGTACCGCCGCCATGATTATAGGTTAACAGCACATAGATAATAGGGCCTGCGACTGCCAGCAGAGCAACAAAAGCCAGAACGGTCAACACACGCAGTTGCCGTTGCTGTGACGTGGGTCTTTTTCGTGATGTTACGGGCATGCGTGGAGTACTTACAGCGCGTTGTAATTGCCCATCGCTCCTACTGCCAGGGCGAGCGGGCGCGGCAACACGCGGCGGGGCCGCCAGTACGGTTGGCTCATCGGGCGCGGCCTCATACAGAGGGGATACCGGAGCAACCAGCACACCATTTCCGGCGGCTGCGGTCAACCTCTTCGTGGTAGCGCGTGTGGCGCGGCAGAAAGCTTCGGCAAACTCGGTCGCACTGGCATAGCGCTGCTCCGGTTGCTTCGCCAACACGCGCAGGATGACACGATCTACCGCCGAGGGAATTGTCGCAACTATACTGCTCGGCGCAGGTGGCTGTTTGCTCACATGCATGGCAGCCAGCGCAAGCTGGCTATCCGCACTAAACGGCGGTCTACCGGTGATCATCTCAAAAGCTAGCACGCCCAGCGAGTACTGATCGCTCAGTTCATTGGCGCGGCGATGCGGCTCAAAGAGTTCGGGCGCGACATAATCGGCAGTGCCGAGAACATTGCCGGTGCTGGTCAATTGTGTGGCATCGCTGGTCGTGCGCGCAATGCCAAAGTCGGCCAGATAGCAGTTGCCATCGGCATCCAGCAACACATTAGAAGATTTAATATCACGGTGAATAATACCCTTTTGATGCACATAATCCAGGGCATCGGCAATATCACTCAGAATGCGACAGGCTTCGCTCAAGGCGAGAGGGCCGCGCCGAATACGCGCGCGCAATGTTCCGCCGGTCATGAAAGGCATCACGATATAATACCAGACAATCCCATCGATACTGGCTTCGCCGGTATCATAAATGGGCATCAGGTGGGGATGATGCAACGAGGCCATCAGGCGCGCTTCGCGGACGAAACGGCGCAAGAGATCGTCGTCATCACGCTTGAAGACCTTGACAGCCACCTCACGCCCAAAAACCGTATCGAACGCGCGGTACACATCGGCCATACCGCCCCGCCCGGTCAGTTGTCGTAGCTCATAGCGGTCGAGGGTCTTGCCCTCTAAACCGGCCATAGTCTTGCTCCTGCGACTTCTGCAGCCGCCATATTACTCTGCTCAGTCTCTCCTATTTTCTACCCTACTATTATAGAACGTAAATCGCACCGATTTATCATTTCAGCCAGCCGTGCCGAATCAGAAAATTAAAGAGTGGGTTTACGGTTAAGGCATACACGACGAAGAGAACATAACAAAGTGTCAGCAATGTAGCAAGTGGTATCATCAGCAAAGGAATTTGTGGAGCTAGCAACCAGGGCAGCATTAAAATTGCCAGAACGAGAAAGATATAGCGCCATCCCAACTGTCGGCGCAGCAGGGCATAGCGCCAGAAAAGCCAGTAGAAACGATTTTTGGCCTTTAGCGCCAGTAACAGGTTCTTCCGAATTTCCTCGTCATTCGGAGACTGCATCAATGCCAGGCGAAAATGCTCATAAGCTCGTTGCGCATCGTGAATTTGATTGTACAGCAATGCGCCGTAGCTATTATGCACACGCGCATTCTCAGGCTCCAATTGCAAAGCGTGCAGGTACGTGGCCTCTGCTTGCGCAACATTACCCTCAGCCGCGAAAACCCGCCCCAGCATCCAGTAATAACGCACATCGTTAGTATCCAGATTCAGCGCGCGATAGCAATACTCTTTGGCGGCCTGAACGTTTTTTCGATGATCCAGATAGTAAATCGCGTAGACATAATAGGCCAGGGAGTTGTGGGGATCGAGCGCCAGCGCGGCCTTGATCTCCTCTTCAGCCGGTTGTGGCAACTTCTTATCTAGCAGCAGCGAGGCATAGATGGTATGGGCCTGACTGTTGGTGGGATCCAGGCGCAACGACTCGCGGATGGCCTCGATGGCCTTATCAGGCATCTTTTTAAAAACGTAGGCTCTGGCAATCGTATAGAAGGCCAGACTATTTTCAGGATGCTGGCTCAGCACGCGCCGCATGATCTCAATGGCAAGATCATAGCGACGCACGCTAATGGCATACTCGGCGCGCTTCAGTTCGTCGCCCATCTCACGCAGTTCTTCGGCTCTTCTATTTATCGGCACCGCTATGCTCACCCATTTTTCTTCAAGAAATCGAGAATCTCGTCATATTGCCCGGCAACGTTGCTAAAGGTAGCATAGTTCTTAGCGGTGGCAAACCACTCCAGCGTTGAGGGCTTGACCTGCTTGAGCGCTTCTAACAGGTCTTCCGTGCGCAGCGGGCGCATCTTCCCGCTCTTCATCGCGCTCATAATAACGCGATCAGCCGCAGCATCACACACCGCCTTGATGTCCGCCCCCGAAAACTTGTCCATCAGCTTTGCCACGCGCTGATAATCAATGGCTTCAACCGGCTTGCCCTGCAAATGCAAGGTCAGTATCTCTATGCGCGCCTTGAGGTCTGGTGGTGGCACAAACAGCACGCGGTCAAATCGTCCCGGACGACGCAGCGAGGCATCCACAAACCAGGGACTATTGGTCGCACCCAGCACCAGAATTTCGCTATTATCGCTCTCCACACCATCCAGTTCATTTAGCAACTGGTTGGTGAGCATACGATTATGATGGAAGCGCATCTGCTGACGGCTTCCCCCCAGTGCGTCCAGTTCGTCAATGAAGATGATGGCCGGGCGATGGCGGCGCGCCAGCTCAAACATCTGGTGCAGGTTCTTCTCGCTATTGCCAATGTACATATCCAATATGTCATTAATCGCAATGCTGATGAAACGCGCCTTACACTCACCTGCCGTAGCACGCGCGATAAAGGTCTTGCCGCAGCCCGGCGGGCCGTAGAGCAGGATGCCACCACCGATCTTCTTGTTGAAGGCGCGAAAGAGTTCGGGATGCTGGAATGGATAGATGATATTCATTCTGATCTGCTCTTTTAGCTCATCCAGCCCGCCCACGTTCGCAAAACTGACTTTGGGGCGTTCGACCACGTCTTCCTGGGGTACAAACGGCTCATCCTCTTGCGTCGTAGCCTTCATACGCAATTTGACACCCTTTGCCGCCAACTGCTCTTCGTAAGCCGACTCTGCCAGCAAGCTATCACGCTCCAGTGCTTCCTGATAATAGTCCGTCGCCGCCTGATATTGTCCCAGCGCAAAACAACTTTTGGAGAGCAATAGATAGACTTCTGCTGATGGAAGTGCCGTGACGACCTGCATCAGCGTCTCTTTCGCCAGCGCATAATCGCCGCGTCGATAATAGGCCGTGCCCAGGTGCTGCTTATATTCTGGGTCTTCGGTCTGCTGCACGATGATCTTCAGTTGCTCGATAGCTTCATCATTGCGCCCGGCCTGCAAGAGCAGTTCCGCGACATGCTTTCTCAGCCGGATATTGTGTGGGCTAAACGAGAGGGCTTCCAGGAGGGCCGCGATAGTCTTATCCATGTCCTGCATTTGTACCACACCATTCAATATCTACAGAAGACTTGTATCATTATCAAAACGATACCCATACTGTTTTTTATCCAGGAGACACTATATCACGGCTGAGCGAGAGACTCAACCGCTTTGTCGGCATTCGGCGTAAACCAATACTGCTAAGTGATGTATTTCTTCTGCTATACTGGTTATAATAAGTAAGGAGCATTCATAGAACGGAGTTTCTTATGACCGAGCATCTTCCAACATCGTTTGCTGATTATAAAGCAGAGGGGCATCTGTGGATAACACTTGCCAGGGGGCTTTACTACCCAGACTATTTAGAAGATGCTAAAAAGCTTTATCAGCCGATCATTGAAATGTTCGGGCAACTAGTACGAGGCTCCGCCTCATCCCAAGAACTTTTTATCCAGATAGCAACAATCCCTAATGGCTTTACCCGTATCCAGTTAGCCCGTATTTTTCGTAAGTATGTCAGCCCAGAAACCCCCGTCGAAATGCTGAAAGTCAAATCAAAACATCTGGATATCATTGCACGTTTTGGTAGTGGCTTTCGCCCTATACAAGAGGTTCAGAAAGCTTTCATGGCTCGTCCTGTTCCAGATGAAACCTTATCAGCAATTCTCTGGGAATATAAAGATCGGGGAATGAAGGGTTACGATCTAACAGAACAGTTCTTTACATTATTCCGTTCTCAGTTTCCTACCTTAGGAATAGCAGGCCCAGAAAGGGCTGGAGCAGATGTATTGCTGGGAACTATCTTTCATGGCTATCCTAATCCTAAACGCCCTGTTGATTTTGTTATATATGATAATGTGCATTACTTTAATGAAGCAGCTATATTAGCCGTTGGATTAGCCCGTTATGACTCAGATCGTGGTGGAGCACAAGAAGATGATAGGATCGGAGGATACAGAAATTGTGCTGATGGAATCTTGCAACTCGCACAGCAGAGAGGTTTAAGAGTAAAAATTATTTTTCTTAACGACGGCCCAGGACTTTTATTAGGTACCATGTGGAACGACTATGCGCGGCTAGAACAAAGCTGGCCTGGTAAAATCATAGTTCTTACTTTACGCATGGTACCCGCACGATTAACACTTGATTGGCTCTTATCCTGAAATTTAGAGAATGGGAGGAGAAAGAACGTGGCAACAGGTATACCTTACAGCAATGGCAAGACATATAATAACTCAAAAGAGGCACTCCTGCCAGAAAAGACTCACGCGATGGAACTACTCTATCCAGGAAAACGTTCGGTAGGAGAAATTCTGGCAACACCGCCAGGTACGATACATCTCAAATGGACTGGTGCCCCAAATAGCAAATCTGATAATCGCCTCTACTATGGAGACAACTTGCCTGTTCTGGCATCTCTCTTGCAAGACTCATCGGTAGCAGGACATGTTCGCCTTATTTACATCGACCCACCCTTTGCCACAAATAGTATCTTCCAATCACGCACGCAAAATGACGCTTATAGCGATTTACTCGTTGGCGTCCACTACCTGGAATTTTTACGCGAGAGACTGATTTTATTACGAGAACTACTTGCTGAAGACGGTTCTATCTACGTGCATCTTGATGAAAACATGGCTTTTCATGTCAAAGTTATTATGGACGAGGTATTTGGCAGAAAAAATTTCAGAAACTGGATTACCCGTAAAAAATGTAATCCTAAGAATTATACTAGAAAAACCTATGGCAATATTGCCGATTTCATCCTCTTCTATACCAAATCCGACACATATATATGGAACCGGCCACTGGAAACATGGTCGCAGGAGAAAGCAGATAAAGAATATCCTTATATCGAAAAGGAGACTGGACGCCGTTATAAGAAAGTGCCTGTGCATGCGCCGGGCGTGCGCAACGGTGAAACAGGTAGCGCCTGGCGTGGAAAACTCCCACCGCCGGGCAAACACTGGCAGTTTCCGCCACGCACACTTGATGAAATGGACGCCAGAGGCGAGATTTACTGGTCGCCCAACGGTAATCCTCGCCGCAAAATATATTTAGACAATAGTGATGGTATTCCTGTGCAAGATATCTGGTTAGACTTCCGCGACGCTCATAACCAGAATATTCACATCACAGGCTACCCCACAGAGAAGAATCCCGGTCTGCTGGCACGCATTATCAACGCTTCATCCAACGAAGGCGATCTCGTGCTTGATTGTTTCTCCGGCTCAGGAACGACGTTAGTGGTTGCCAGCCAGTTACAACGCCGGTGGATCGGCATCGATAATAGCAGCACGGCTATCGAGACAACCCTGCGCCGCTTTGCTCATGGCTCCAGTCCTATGGGCAATTTTGTGCAAAAAGCAGACACCCACGAAAAACAAACAAGCCTGTGGTCTGACGGGACAGAAATCGACGAAACTGCTACTTGCCATTGGAAGGCCATTAAAGATTTTTCACTGTATGTTTCCAGTGACAAACAGAACGATAAACTCATGCAGTTTATCCAACAGTGGATACAAGAGATTTCATAACCTGATGCTGCTATATTGCACCAAACGAGAGTATAGCATAGATATATAATAACGCGATGGTTACGTTCCCCCTTACTCACTTATTTTCCCCATTGCAAAAATTTCTCAATTGCGTAACCATTGCAAATACGCCTGTTTGTCGGGTATACTTATCTATGGATTGCAGAGAACGCACATGACAACATTCAAATAGTCCAATCTTTGTACCATATGTTCCCTTTCCCACAACAAAAGGAGGCATCTGTGAGCAGCAGACCGGGCAGTTTCAGCGTCTCGGCCTTGAGGCGCGTCTTTAGTGATAGTTCGGGTGATTTGCGCAGACGGATCATTGGCGTTTACGGTTTCCTCATCGCCTTAAACGTGGTAGCCTGGGTGATCGCTCTTCTCGCATTTTCAGCCCAGTATCCAAAATTGCTGGGAGCGGCCTTGCTGGCCTATACCTTTGGCCTGCGTCACTCCGTCGATGCTGACCATATCTCCGCTATTGATAACGTGACGCGCAAGCTGATGCAGGAGCGTAAACGTCCTACGACCGTCGGCTTCTTCTTCTCGTTAGGTCACTCAACCATCGTTGTCTTACTCTCCGTCGGCATCGCCATTGCAGCAGTGGTCATTAAAAATGTCATTCCCTCACTGGAGAATGCGGGCGGTATCATAGGAACGCTGGTTTCCGCCTTCTTCCTTTACGTGATCGCGCTGATTAACTTTCTGGTGCTATGGGAAATCTTCCAGGCATTCCGCAAGGTCACGCGCGGTGAAGAATATAACGATCAGACGCTGGAGGATTTCCTGAATCAGCGCGGCCTGATGGGGCGTTTTTTCCGCCCTTTGCTCAAGATGGTGGATGCCAGTTGGAAGATGTACCCTGTAGGTTTCCTCTTCGGGCTGGGCTTCGATACCGCGACTGAGGTTGGCCTGTTAGGTATTGCAGCGGTAGAGGCAGGACAGGGATTACCGCCCCTCTACATTCTAATCTTCCCCCTACTCTTCATGGCCGGTATGATGTTACTGGACACCACAGATGGCATCCTCATGTTGGGAGCCTACGGCTGGGCCTTTGTGAAGCCGGTTCGCAAGCTCTACTACAACCTGAATATCACGCTGATCTCGGTGCTGGTCGCCTTCGTCGTCGGCACTATCGAGATTATCAGCATCATCAGCGGGCCATTGGGTTTAACGGGAGGCATCTGGGATTTCCTCAATAACCTGGATTTTGGAGTACTTGGCGGAGTCATTATTGGCCTCTTTGTGCTGAGTTGGATCATTTCGACCGTGATCTACAAAATTAAAGGCTACGATAACATTGAGGCCAGGAGTACAACCTCGGTTGC
>DAOTVZ010000112.1:0-7025 GCA_034436045.1 Ktedonobacteraceae bacterium
TCTGTGGCTGTGTGCGCAGAGAATGCGACCCAGGATGCGCTGTGCGCGCGCCACCAGCCAGTGTAGCTCGAAGCGGGTAGCCTCGTCCAGAGTATGGCGCGTGCGTTGCTCTGCATTTTCTAATTGACCACGCTGCACTTCAACTTCTGCCATTGCCAGTTGTCCTTCTATCCTGGTTTCGGCCTCCATACCTTCAATTGTCAGTGCATGGCTGAGGGTGGAACTGGCGCGCTGAAGATACCGCTTGTAGATTACAGGGCGGTCTTGCTGGGGTTCTTCATCAACAGGATTTGTTGTATATTGTATGGCTTGTACCAACCGTAGTTCTCCAGCAGCAACTAGCGCAAAGCCGAGGAAGGGAGCAATGCCTATAGAACGGCAGATTGATAATGAGCGAGCTAAAATCTTGCTAGCCTCGCTAAGTTTGCCTTGATCCTGCATTGATTGGGCTAGATACGTATATAAGATACTTACGCTTACCGGATCATTCATCTGTTCTGCTAATTTCAACCCCTTTTTATACCACTCTTCAGCATCAATTGTATTACCATATCGTGCTGCTAATATTCCTAAATTATTATAGGTAACGCATTGGACTTGCAGATCACCTATGCGTTCTGCAATGCCCAGTGACTGGCGTAAAAAAGCCTGCGCTTTGCTGTACTCGGCGCGGCGCAGGTGAACATCTCCAAGATTGCATGCAACGATAGCCAACTCACGCTGGCTATTATACTGTTCAAACAAAGCCAGGGCTTCATTCCAGTATGAGATCGCCTGTGATGCATCACCTGTACCGTTAGCGATCATTCCAAGCAAGACTTGCGCGCGACCAACCTCAACGGGATCACCGATCAGTGTGCGTCTGATGCGGGTCTGGTAGGCGAAGGCTTCGATGTTGAGTGTTTCCTGGTTGATAGTGGCCTGGAAGAGTTCCAGGGCCTCCTGTGCCCGGCTCAGGGCTTTGTCATAATTGCCTTCGCGCCAGTCGATATAGCTCTGCTGGAAGCGCAGGCGTGCCCAGGCAGGGCCGATTGTGACACCGGTCTCACGCAGCACCTGTTCGCCTTGCTCGTAGTAGTGGCGGGCCTGGGCGTAATCGCCGGTGTCATACCAGGTCAGGCCGATCTCGCAGAGCAGCATGGCTTGCAATTGTGCTTCTTCGGCTGTCAGAGAGGGCGTTTCTTCTGGGGGATTGACGAGCGCGAGATAGGCGCGGCGCGTCTGGAGTGCCTGTTCATAAATACGGCGTGCCTCCTCGTACTTGCCTTGCAGACGGCAACATTCGCCCAGGAATTCCAGCAGATAGGCCAGGTGCAACTGCTCGTCGGGGTCGGCGGTGTCATTCTGTTGTAGGGTGCGTTGCAGGTAGTCGATGGCGAGACGGTAGTAATGCTCGGCATCGGGGTAGGCGGAAAGGGTATAGGCACGGTTGGCCGCCAGTTCGGCATAATGCGCGGTCTGACTGGCGGGTGCGCCACCGCGTACCAGATGATGGGTGATGACCGCCGCACCCTCTTCCTCGCGGCCCAGAAATTCCTGGCGCAACATCTCGGCGGTGCGCCGGTGGTAGGTGACGCGGCGTGCCGCCGAAAGACTCTCATAGAGGTGGGTGACAAGCAAGGGGTGCCAGAACTGATAGATGATGCGTGTGCCGCTGCCCTCTTCTGTCAGCATACCTGCTTGCAGCGCCTCTTCAATGAGTTCAAGCACGCCCTCTTCGCTGTAGCCTGGTGTATTGACCTCCAGCGCGCTGATGTGGTGAAATTCAAACGAGCTTCCCAGCACTGCTGCCTTGCCGAGCAGACGCTGGCAGGCATTGCTCAGGCGGCTCAGGCGCAGGTTGAGGACGGCGGAGATGGTGTCCGGCAGCGTGGGCATGCGTGTCAGCGGCTGTTCCTGCGCGACCTGATTCATCGTGCGCGCCAGCTCTTCTGCGAAGAAGGGGTTGCCACCGGCACGGCTCTGAATATATTGCACTATCGGAGTCGGCAGATTCGGCACGTGTGAGACAATGGCACCGATCTGCTCATCGCTGAGCGGAGCCAGTGAGAGCATCTCAACGGCATGTTCGCGTTGCAGATCTGTCAGCAGGGCGCGCAGATGCTGGTTCGCGGTCAGCTCGTTCTCGCGGCAGGTACCTACTATGACGATGGGCAGGTCCTGGGTATGGCGCGCAAGGTAGGCAAAGAGGTCACAACTGCTGCTATCGGCCCATTGCATATCGTCTAGCACAATCAGGAGTGGCATGTTCGCGCTGATAACGGCGAGCAGTTCGCGCGCGGCCTCCCAGAGACGGAGTTGCTCCTGCTCGGCTGATTGCGTGGGTGGCATTATCACTGGCGATAGCAGAATATCCAGTTCTGGTAGCAGTGTTGTCAGCGGTTGATAGATCAGGGGCCGTTTGTTAAGCTCCTGACGCTGCCATGGTCCCAGTTCCATTGCCTTGCGTAGCACTTCGATCCACAGGCGATAGGGCATGCTGATCTCTTGCGGATAGACGCGGCTCCAGGCGATGGCCCAGCCCCCCTTCTGCGCGTTGCGGGCAATTTCTTCGGCCAGGCGCGTCTTGCCGATGCCGACATCGCCCATGAGCAGCATGGCCTGTGCATTGCGGCGCGTATCGAGCGGCAGAGATAGCCTGCGCTTCTGACTGGGCAGTTTGAATCTGGTATTCTGCTCCGTTATTGTGAGTAGGTTCTGCAGCGCGTTCAACTCCTGTTCGCGCCCAATGAGCGGTGACTGATGCAAACGGCCAATCTGCATAGTGGTGGGTGCCTCGCGCGTTGTACCCTGCTTGCCGGTGGTGGCTGAGCCTGTCCCGCCGATGCGCAGTCGTTCTGCTGTGCCCTGACGGATAGTATCATACAGGTTGCGTGTTTCGGGCAGGGGAGCGATGTGATATTCTTGCTGCAAAATGGCGGCCAGGCGTTTATAGACGCGCAGCGCTTCACCCCGACGGTCGAGCTGTGCCAGCAGCAGCATGAGACGTTGGACAGCCGCCTCGTTGGTAGGGTCGGCGACCAGCACGCGGTCGAGCGGAGCGATGGCGCTGTGAGGGTTTTGGGCCGCGCGCAGGTCGGCCAGTTCGAGCAGCAGGCCAATCCAACTGCGCTGCAAGAACTCGCGTCGCATGCGTGTCAACTCGATTTTGCGCTCCTCCGGCAGAAAGTCGCCGCCATAGAGGTTGGCGGCCTCTTCAAGCAGGCGCAGTTTCTCGCCTGTGTCGCCGGTATGGCGAGCCTGGTTCAGCCATTGCTCGAAGGCATCGGCATCGATCCAGATATCTTTCTGACCGGCGAGCGTGATAATTTCGCGCTCGGTGAGCAGGAATGGGGAAGTAGCAGGGCGGTCACGTTTCGGTTCAAAGAGCTGGCGCAGGCTATAGACGGCGCGATCCAGGCGGCCAGAGGCGATCTCCATGTCGAGTTCGGGCCAGAGTATCTCTAATAACTGCTCTCGACCAATCTTGCGATGAGGACTGCTGATCAGTGTGGCAAGTAAGGTGCGCACGCGCTGATGTTGCCACGAGGGGTCGGTGACGGTTTGCCATCCGTTGTTGGCGCGGCGCTCCAGGCGAAATTGCCCAAGCGTGTAGATGCGGATGAGAGCCTGTTCGACCGGCTCAGAGGATGGCGGGGCTTTGGGGGTGTTCTGCTGCTGTTCCAGGGTAGCACGTATCTCCGGGGGAAGCTCTTTACCGATGTAGGTACGCACCGTGCGCCCATTAACGACGCGATAGGCATACCAGTATGGTCCATGTCCGATGCCTTCGCGGCACCTGCGGCAACGCGGCTTTCCACAGTAACTGACCTGCTGGTGATAAGTGACCTTCTCATCCATCAATAGGTTCCCTTCGGCACTCGACCGTCAGCGAGAGATAGCAACAGCAACAGAGATACTAGTAACAATTATGTACTAATGTGCATTAAAATTTTTCTGTTTCTTCATCAGATGCGTAGCCAACTCATACTGATTCAATGATTCAATATATCTAATAGCATACCACCAGGCGGTGTCAATAGAGACATATGTCAAGTGACCTTTCTATGCGGGTTTGCATCTGTGTAGAGGTGTCGATCTTTACGTGCCGACCTGCATTAATATAAACGGGTGTCTGTGTTTCTTTCCTGGTTTTCTTGGGACTTTCTTAAGAAAAGTTGGTTCATCTTCTTGTTCTTACGAGAGGCTAGTATAAGACAATAGAAAAGATAGGATGAGCAAGGTGGTCGTTGGTAAACAGCAGGGCGAGCAGGGCGACCGCGAGGGTTGCTCCTACCATGATATATTACGTGTTATGCCTGTATTCATGGTAGGGGCGATCCTCGCGGTCGTCACGTCTATTCCGCCGGGTACCTTGTCTTACGGCATGTTGGCTTTGTCTGGCGGTACCTTGACCTTGCCTTAAGATGCCTTAGCGCAAAAGGACAATAGGAGATAGCGTGAAGTGCTAGCGCATATACTCAACACTGAAAGCACCGTTATCAAGCCTATTAAGGAGTTCCCGATGGGACAGAGCATGTTGAAAGACAGAGCCAGCGACCTGAAAAGAGTGCAGAATGAGGATGATGACTATTGGCTAGATGATGTTGTCTTGCACAATGGCGTAAATATGTATAGCAGCGATGTGCGGCAGGTTGAGCTATTGCCGCCAGAGCAGGTCAAGCATCTGGCGCGGATTATTCAGCAGGGGCGGCATCGCGTGGGGAAGGAATACGTTGAGACGGAGGAGGCCAGAGCCGCCAGAGAGCAGTTAATTGAGGCCAATCTCCGCCTGGTTCTCTATGTTGCGCGCAAATATCGCGGTTTTGGCGTTGAGTTGATGGATCTGGTGCAGGAGGGCAACCTGGGGCTGATGCATGCGGTCGAGAAATATGACCCGGCGAAGGGCTATATGTTCAGCACCTATGCTATCTGGTGGATACGCCAGTATATTGCGCGCGCGCTAGCCAGCCAGGGGCGCGTCATTCGTCTGCCGCAATATAAGGTCGAGGAGATCAATCGCATGCGGCGCGTGCGCAGGCGACTGGAGCAGCTTCTGCAGAACGAGCCGACGTTGGATGAACTGGCGGAGCAGATGCAGACCAACGTGGAAGAGGTGGTGGCGCTCCTCTCCGCCAGCCCGGAGGTGATCAGTCTGGATACGCCGGGGAGAGGAGGTGAGAATGAGCCGCCGCTAAGCGAAGTGTTGGAAGATGATCCCAACTATTTGCCGGAGCGCGTCGTGTTGAAAGAGACGCTTCAGGAGCATGTGCAAGAGCTGTTAAGTCAGTTGACAGCTCGTGAAAGGCGTGTGTTGGAACTACGTTATGGGTTGAATACCCATGAACATAGCTTACAAGAGATCAGCCGCAAGATGGGGCTGAGCCATGAAGCGGTACGACAGGTAGAGTTGCGGGCATTGCGTAAGCTGAGCCATCCCAGCCGTGATAGAATGCTCCAGGATTTTTTGAGGTAATAAGCCGTGAGCCACTATGACGACGATCCCATCCCCTGAACATAAAATGGAGGGGCGTGATCAATCACGCCCCTCTGTTGTATCTCTCCATTGTGGAAGAAGTCTCCGTTATGACCAATGAGCTATTTTCCTGTTTGCGGATTGCTATAACCTGCTGTATACTGTCTTCTTGTAGAAGCAATAAGTACATACAGAGGAAACAAGGCTCTCATGGGCGGGAAAATTATCTATCGTCAACAGTATACGCGCTGTGGCAAAGAGCGTTGCCGGAAATGTCGAGAAGGGGAAGGGCATGGCCCGTACTGGTATGCTTACTGGAACGAGAATGGGCGCACGAAGAGCAAATATATCGGTTTACAACTCCCTCCAGAACTTGCGCAAGCGCAAAATGGTACTGCTGAGCATAAAGTTGAAGTCTCCCCGCCTGTGTCGCTTGATATTCCTGCCTCGACAGTGCAGTTGCGTATCTATGTGCTGGGCCAGTTTCGATTGGAACACCGGCAGCAGGGCACATGGCAGATTATCGATCCGCACGCGGGCCAGCATCGCCGCGCACGTGCTTTACTCGGCTGCTTGCTGAGCAGTCCCGGACGAAAAGTGCAGCGTGATCAGGCGCTCAAGCTGCTGTGGCCTGACCAGGAACAGGGCGTGGCGGCCAATCGCCTGAATGGGGCCGTTCACGAGTTGCGTGCCCTGCTTGAGCCGGAGCTATCCCGTCCTTCCGATTCCCGTCTGTTGCGCCTGGAACATGCCACACTCGAACTGGCCGATAGCTCGCTGATCTGGGTGGACGCGGATGCCTTTGAGCAGGCATTGAAGGAAGCGGAAAGGGTGGAGAAGAGTGAGGCCAGGGGGCGGTATAAGCAGGCAGAGCGTTTGCTAGAAGAAGCAGCGGCTCTATATAAAGGTAGTTATTTGTTAGAGGATCTGTATGCTGAATGGGCCATGACCCGACGCGAGGAACTACAGAAGCGCTGGATTGAACTACATCTCAAACTGGCCCGGTTGCGTATCCGCCGTCGTGCCTTATCGCAGGCGATTGAGTCACTTTCCCATGTGCGAACCGCCGATCCCTTGAACGAATACGCGCTACGTCTGCTGATGGTGCTACTGACTCGTTTACACAGACGAGGCGAGGCGCTACAACTGTATCAACAGTATTTGACGATGGTAAAACGCGAATATGAAGCCGAACCGCTGGCGGAGACACGCGCTCTCTATGAGGAGTTGTGCCAGGGATTGGTGCCCTCGATGATACATTTCTCCGAAGAAGATGCCCAGGAAGAAGATGGGACAGCAATTCAAGTAGAGATACCAGTAGAAAGTGCCCCCCTGCTTACCAGATCACCTGTGCAACTGGCGCGCCCAATGCCGCCGTTCCTACAGTCGGTGCAGACTCCTTTTGTTGATCGACAAGCTATCCTTGAGCGTATGCGTCAGAGCCTCTCTGTCACGTCGCCAAAAATACCACCCGATGTGCCACATGGGGTGTTGCTGACAGGGGTAGCGGGAAGCGGCAAAACGCGGCTGGCACAGGTAGTAGCCTGTGAGGCATATAGACACGATAGAT
>DAOTVZ010000113.1:0-3742 GCA_034436045.1 Ktedonobacteraceae bacterium
TCCAAAAACCGGCGAGGGCTGAACGCCTATCTTCAGCCCTCGCCGTGTATCTTGTCTTTAATCTTGCGCTTTTGTCGCTATTCCCCTGTTGACATCTGATTCTCTATATAGATGCAAATCATCTAAAAGATTGGTCAGTTGGCGCTTTCTGCGCTATCAACGTGACGCTTATGATAGATGAATCAGATGCGCAGGAGTTTGGTTAGCCCGCCTCCACGGGCACTGCTGCTCGACCTGAATCACCATCCCTAGCAGGCGTACCAATTTCTTGTTTAGGAACATGCCTACCTCCTCCTAGAGAACCAGTGCAAGGGAGAAACCCCTATCGCCTTCTGCTCACTTCCCTCTTCCTATCCCTCTCTGGCTTCACCCATACTATAGCACGTACCATAGCAAACGTCAAGGTTTTTTAGTTTCTATTCCTTCTCATTATAGCAATTGTGATTTTTGTGATAGTGTACATCACATTGCGTCCCGCGCGAGCTTGCGTCACCCCTCTCATTTGTTGTCAAATAAGGAGAAAGGTAGGATTTTCTATATTTTTTCTCGGCAATAGATGAAGGAGCTTGCTTGATGAAGCCAATCAACCTCTTTGACTATGAAGCCCTGGCCCGGCAACGCATTGAACCGGCGAACTGGGACTTCTATCAAGGGGGTAGTGATGATGAGGTTACGCTGCGCGCCAACCGCACGGCCTTTGAACGTATTCGGCTGCGCCCCCGTGTGCTGGTCGATGTCAGCATGATAGATATGCAAACGACGGTGCTGGGCACGCCGATCAGCATGCCAATTATGGTCGCGCCGACGGCCACGCACCGCGCAGCCCATCCAGAGGGCGAACTGGCAACCGTGCGCGGCGTGGGGGCTGCGCGCACGTTAATGGTCGCCAGCACAGTCGCCACTACCTCGCTAGAAGATATCATGGTAGCGGGACGCGCAATGGAATGCCCGCTCTGGTTCCAGCTTTACGTGCAACAAGACCTGAGCATCTCCGAGGGGCTGGTGCGCCGCGCCGAAGCTGCGGGCTACCGTGCCATCGTGCTGACGGTAGACCTGCCGCGCCTGGGCAACCGCGAGAAGGATAAACGCAACCTTTTCATCAACCCCCCGCCCCCGCTACAGGCCGCGAACTTCGCCAGCGAAGCCGAACGACGCATCCCTCTCAGCAGGCAATTGACCTGGGACTCAATTGCCTGGCTGCGCGGCATCACGAAGTTGCCCATCCTGGTCAAAGGCGTGCTGACGGCTGAGGATGCGGAACTGGCAATCAAGCATGGTGTGGATGGCATTATTGTCTCCAATCATGGTGGGCGACAACTGGATGGCGTCCCGGCAACCATCGAGGCATTACCCGAAGTCGTAGAGGCGGTTGGTGGACGTTGCGAGGTCTATGTCGATGGTGGCATCCGGCGCGGCACCGATGTTCTCAAGGCCCTGGCGCTGGGTGCGCGCGCCGTGCTGATCGGACGCCCCATCATCTGGGGTCTGGCCGTAGGCGGCAGCGAGGGTGTTACAGATGTGCTTGAGATTCTGCGTGCCGAGCTAGAACTGGCCATGATGCTCGCCGGGCGTCCCACGCTCGCCAGCATCGACCGCTCGCTCGTAAAAATAATGCCTTACTGAAACAAACAACATCACATACGCTTCGACTTTTCCCGCTTGGAGAATCCGAATTGTATGTGATGTTGTTTGTTTATTTATATTATTATACCAACCCACGTTCAAATGTATAGAATACGGTGCCGCCCCACTCGTAGCCGATACCGGTCAGGCCATCGCGCACCAGCACGAGGTCGGGCGCGTAGACATAGACAAGGCTCACCTCAAGCTCGGCGGCGCGGCGGCGCAGGTCATGGGCAATCAGGCTGATGGACTCGATGGTCATGCCGTCGAGGTAGCCAACGGAGAGCCGCAAGCCGTCGTGTTCCTGGCGCGGCTCGGCAATTGCCAGCCCGTCCAGGCGCTCCCAGCGACGCAGCAGATAGACATGCCGGGCATTGATATGCTCCTCTAGCAGAGTATCGGAGATGGTATAGCCGGTAAAGCCCGCGTAGTAGAGGCCACCGTTAGCAGGAAAGACATTAGAGGCATTGAGATAGTTGATGATGTCGTCCAGATCAGCCGGAGTGGCTATCTCTGTGCGCTCATATTGGTCGCGGCGACCAGGCTCGCGCAGCAGCGGCTCGGCACGGAAAGGCACAAAACCGCCGACCTGGTGCATATGCACATGCGGCATGATACGCAGCGAACCTGTATTCGTCGATTCCGTCACCAGGCGCACCGTCGTTGCGCCGTGCCGCAAGGCCGCCTCTTGCAGAGCCATATTGAGCGCGGTGCCAACACCATGCAGGCGATGCGCCGGATCAACGCGCAGACCCTCCAGCCAGGCGTCGCTGGTATTCAACATACGCATATGTCCTATCGCAATCGGCACGCCTCCACTGGTTGCTACCAATAATTCGCCTTGTGGGTCGTGCAGCCAGTTATCCCAGACATTGGGAATATAGTCGCCCCATTCCCAGGTATGCTCACAAAAAGCAAAGACGGCCTTGCGATCCTCGTCACGCGCCGGACGTATCTCTATGCGCTGCTCCATGTCTTGACAACCTTTCTCGCTACCGGTTTCTCTTCTTTCTTGTTTTGACTATATGCCCCAGGAAAGCGCGCCGTCAAGCTTAGGCTGAACCCATCTCTACCACATGCGACGTATATCATACATAATACTATCTCTAAGGATAGATGCTCTGCAGAGGATGGGAGAATAAGGACAGTATGCCAGAACATCAACCAACACAGCCATTACCGGAGACACTGCAAGGGGGCATTGAGAACGTGGCCCAGCAGGCCCAACAGGAAGTTAGCAGGAGCCGCGTTCCCTGGTACCAGGCTTCACGCCGCGCCCTGTTTTTCATCGCACTCTACTTGATTGAGTTTGTACTCTTCACCTCGCTGGCCGTTTTTGTCCATTTCCATCCCGTAGATTGGGTGGATACCGCCATCACACGCGAATTTCAGGAAAATCATGCCTCCTGGCTGGTCAATTTGATGACCTGGGTCAGCTACCTGGGCTATCACTACCTCATTTTCACGGCACTGATCGCGGTCACAGCGCTGCTGCTCTGGCTGGTACATCTGCGCCTCGAAGCCCTATACGTGGTTACACTCTCTGCCGTCAGCGAACTACTCAACGTGGCTATCAAGCTCATTGTCAATCGCCCCCGTCCCTCCGCACACCTGGTCGAAGTCTTCCGTCACGCCTCCGGGCAGAGCTTTCCCAGTGGGCATGTCATGTCCTACGTAGCCTATTGGGGCCTGCTCTTCTCGCTCGGCGTCATCCTGTTCAAACACGACCGCTGGTGGCACTATCTCCTCTTGATTGTTCCTGCGCTCTTTGTCGTACTGGTCGGCCCCTCGCGCATCTATCTGGGCGCACACTGGGCCAGTGATGTGCTGGGCGCATACCTCATCAGTAGCCTGCTGCTCGGCGTCAGCCTCTGGCTCTACCTGAACCTGAAGCGACGGGGGGTATTGGCCTACAAAGCCAAACCCGGCGAGCCGGTAATCGAACCACAACCTACAAAGTGAGCAGACCGTGCGCTCGCCCTGCTCACTCCGTTGCTTAAGCACATATACTGTACCAATGCAGAAGAACATGAGCGGCGGGCAGATTATTGGGCTGGTAGATGGGTACCGACCAGGCCCAGAAGTAGATGCCACGCACGAGAGAATCAGACATCACATC
>DAOTVZ010000114.1:0-3644 GCA_034436045.1 Ktedonobacteraceae bacterium
CCAGGGGCCGTGCCAACCTCCATGCGGAAGCCGCGCCGGATCATCACCAGCCCGTTATCCATCGAGATCTCCGCGCAGAAACGAGTGCAGCGTTGACAGTGGATACAGCGTTCGCGGTCCAGTAGAACCTCGTTGCTGACGGGAACCGGCTTGGGAAGGTGACGCTTGTACAGATCGAAGCGCGTGCCGCCGGGGCCATGACGCAAGGTGAAGTCTTGCAGATCGCACTCGCCCCCCTTGTCGCAGATGGGGCAGTCCAGCGGGTGATTGATGAGCAAGAACTCCAGCGTGCCACGCCGCGCCTTCAAAACCTTCTCGGTATTGGTATGGACGACCATGCCCTCGCTGACGGGCGTGGTGCAGGCCGTCTGCGGCGGCTTGGGCATCTTCTCAATCTCGACAAAGCACATGCGACATGCCCCCAGGGGAGGCATCTTGGGATGATAGCAATAGATAGGAATCTCTATACCCGCCTGTTTAGCCGCCGCCCACACAACCGTTCCAGGGGGAACGGCGACGGGAATGCCGTCTATTGTGAGATGGACGAGTTCGTCTTTTTTCTCTTCTGCCATATCTTTTCTACCATATATCTATCTGTAAACATTTTATGCACAATCCGTAGAAGGAGTGAGGATGAATTTTAATAGATGGAACCGGCAATCCTGTAGAGACGCGATTGATCGCGTCCCTACGGAAAAGAATATTACCGGTTTCGGTTGTTAAAATCCGTCACACCCCTACAGAGTGTCAGACATGAACCATCTGGCGCGCGCCGGGGCCGACCATGCAGTGACCATGCTTGACGTGGTACAGGAATTCGTCGCGGAAGAGCCGGATGCCGCTGCTGACAGAACTGGTGGCGGCGTCGCCGAGCGGACAAAAACACTTTCCAAGCATATTATCGCAGATGTCAAGCAAGAGGTCTACATCCTTCTCTTTGCCATGTCCGTGTTCCAGACGCTCCAGTAGCTGTGTCATCCAGAATGTGCCTTCACGGCATGGAGTGCATTTGCCGCACGACTCGTCGCGGTAGAATTCCGTCATACGCAGGATAGCTCCTACAATACACGTATCTTCGTGCATAACGATGACGCCACCGGAGCCGAGCATGGAGCCAGCGGCAGCGACGGACTCGAAGTCGAGCGGGGTATCGAGCTTGTCCGGCCCCAGAATAAGGGTGGACGAGCCACCTGGGATGACGGCCTTGAGTTGCTTATCGTGCAGGATACCCCCACCATATTGCTCGTCGTAGATCAGTGTACGCAAGGGTGTGGCTAGCGGCAACTCATAGTTACCGGGCTTTTTGACATGACCGCTCAGACAGAAAATGCGTGTGCCGGTACTTTTCTCTGTACCATACTGCTTATACCAATCCGCACCGTGCATGACGATATGGGGAACCGTCGAGAGCGTTTCGCAATTGTTAATCACGGTGGGACCGCCATAGAGACCGATGGCCGCCGGAAAAGGTGGCTTCAGACGCGGATAGCCGCGCTTGCCTTCCAGCGACTCCATCAGAGCGCTCTCTTCGCCGCAGATATAGGCACCCGCGCCCCGATGCACGATCACTTCCAGACTATAATCGCTGCCCAGAATGTTCTTGCCGATCAGACCGGCGGCATAGGCTTCTTCGACGGCGCGCGAAACCTGGCGGGCGGCATGGGCCAGCTCGCCACGCACATAAATAAAGGCCACGCTGACGCGGCAGGCGTAGCTGGTGATGATGACGCCCTCAACCAGTTGATGCGGGTTCATCTCCATCAGCATGCGGTCTTTGAAGGTACCTGGTTCGCTCTCATCGCAATTACAGCAGAGATAGCGCGGTTGATTTTTCGCCAGGAAGCTCCACTTCATACCGGCAGGGAAGCCCGCGCCGCCGCGTCCGCGCAGCCCTGACGCTTTCACCAGGTCTACCAGTTGCTCCGGCTGGTACTCTTTGAGGGCCTTCGCCAGCGCCTCGTAGCCGCCGTGCTGGCGATAGACCTCCAGCGTGTCAATACCTGGCACGTTGATATTCTTCGTTACAATCAGTTCTGGCATGTTATCTAATTCCTTTAATCCCTCTCACACCTGATCTCTTTTACATCCTCCAGGGACGCAATGTATCTTGTCCATCGCGCGATTGATCGCGCGGTGGAGGGGTTCTATCCCGTCCTTACGGGGTCGTAGGTGTCTTTGCACGGTTGAGTTCGCGCGTCAGATCATCGATTAATTGATCGGCTTTTTCCGGCGTGACATTCTCGACAAATTCGTCGTTGACTTGCAGGACGGGTGCGGTGCCACAGGAGGCCAGGCACTCGACGGTGAGCAGAGTGAAGTTGCCATCGGGCGTGGTTTCGCCGCGCTTGATGCCCAACTTCTGCTCTATATGTTCGATCAGCGGGTCGCAGCCGCGCAGATAACACGAGATGCTGTTGCAGACCTTTATAATCTTCTTGCCCATTGGCTGCTGGTAATACATGGTGTAGAAGGTCGCCACGCTCTCAACATCATCAACTGTGAGGTTGAGTACCTCGGCAACGGCCTGAAGTCCCTCTTGCGTGATGTAGCCTTCTTCCTGTTGCGCGATATGCAGCGCCGGTAGAATCGCCGAGCGTGCAACCGGATAGCGAGCCGCCAGGTCACGCATATGCTGTTTTGCCTGTTCTGAAATCATCGGTCAACCTCACCTAGCACAATATCGATACTGCCAATGGCCGCCACCACGTCGGAGAGCAGGTTGCCCTCGATCATCAACGGCAAAACCTGTAGGTTGGCAAAGGAACCACCACGCACGTGCATCCGGTAGGGATTTGGACCACCGTCACTGACCATGTAGAAAGCCAGTTCACCCTTTGAGGTTTCCGTGCGCACAAACACCTCGCCCTTTGGCGGACGATATCCCTCGGTAAAGAATTTGAAGTGATGGATGAGTGCTTCCATGCTACCGGTAATCTGCCACTTGGGCGGCGGCGCGACCTTCGTATTCTGCACGCGATAGGGGCCGGTCGGCATACCCTCTAATGCTTGATTGACGATACGCAGGCTCTGCTCCATCTCCAGCATACGCACCATATAGCGATCATAGACATCGCCGTTGGTGCCGATGGGAATGTCGAAGTCGAACTGCTCATAGCCGCTATAGGGGAAGACCTTGCGAATGTCCCACACCACGCCGCTGCCGCGTAGCACGGGGCCGGTTGCCCCATAGGCAATAGCATCCTCTTTGCTCAGCCTGGCAATATCCTTCGTGCGCTCCAGCCAGAGCTGATTGTTGCTTAGCAGGTCGTGATACTCTTGCAGACGGTCTGGAAAGACAGTGGTAAATTCTTTGACCTTTGCATCAAAGCCAGGGGGAAGATCGGCCTGCAAGCCACCAGGGCAGATATAGCTGGTCATCATACGTACACCGGAGACATACTCGAAGATGTCGAGCAACATCTCGCGTTCACGGAAGCAGTAGAGAAAGACGCTCTGCGCACCCAGGTCGAGCGCGTGCGTGCCCAGCCAGACGAGATGACTGGCAATGCGCTGCAACTCGGCCAGGAGTACGCGCGTGTACTTGATCTTCTCGCTGATCTGGTCGTCGATGCCCAGCAGGCGCTCGACCGCCAGCGAGTAGGCCAGGTTGTTGCCGAGCGGGGACAGATAGTCCATGCGGTCGG
>DAOTVZ010000115.1:0-7727 GCA_034436045.1 Ktedonobacteraceae bacterium
GTAGCTTGACAATTTTATTGTAATCGTTTACAATATCTGTATTGGAAGTAGAGATTTTCCTGGCGCATCGGCATGTAAGAGTATTGACAGGATGCGAGAAGGGGCTGTCAATTACTCTTGTAAAGAACAAGTCTCTCCGTCTTCCAGTCCAAAGGGCATCAATATAGGTAACAGGCTTTTAGGTAACAGGCTTTTAGGTAACAGCGTTCATGTAACTCAGGGTCTACAATCGCTGGTACTATGCTCTCACACTTCACAAAGAGGGCTGCTGGCCACGTGGAAACGTGGGACAACGGAGGATGAGATGCCAAAACGCGCAAATTATTTGCTCATATGGTCGCACTTCAGGCAGGTATATGAATTGCACGAGGGGGAGCAAGGGAGTGTTCTGGACGTGAAATCCGATAGCTTCTCCCTGGAAATGTGGCTGGAGCAGCATTTCTCGTTCTCCTTTCGTGGACAGAACGGCTTCTTCAGGGCACGCAAAGAGTTTTATAAGGGGCGAGGCGAGGGATACTGGTATGCCTATGCCCGTATCAAGGGAAAGCTGACCAAGCGCTATCTGGGAAGAAGCAACGTTTTAACTTTGGCTCACTTGGAGCAGGTGGCACAGCTATTATGGTGTGATACACAACCCACACCACAGCGGGGAGGGAAGAAGACACCCATCATCACTTACGCAGAAGGCCCTTCTCTCTCAGATACCCGGTGTCAAGGCAATGCCATTATCTTACTGGCGAGCAAGCTCCACGCGCCTCCGCCGCGTCCACATCTGCTCCATCGTCCCCGCCTGCTCCAGCGGCTGCAACGGGGTCTGACTAAAAGCCTGCTTCTCCTCTCGGCCCCGGCGGGTTTCGGCAAATCCACCCTCATCAGCGACTGGCTGGCTGCATGCACCATTCCTGTCGCCTGGCTCACGCTTGAACCGCGCGACAATGATCCGCTACGCTTTCTCACCTATGTACTCAGTGCCTTGCAGGCTACTGATCCTGGATTAAGCAAGGTCATACAAAATCTGCCCCACCCTCTGCATCGAGCATCGCCAGAGCAAGTACTGGCCTCATTGATTCACGGTCTGGAAACCGACATAGATGAGAAGCAGCAACACATCGTCCTGGTACTGGATGATTACCACGTCATTACCAACGGCTCCATTCACTATGCGCTATCCTTTCTGCTGGAACATCTACCTCCGCAATTACATATAGTGATATCCACGCGCGAAGATCCACCGTTGCCCCTGGCGCGCCTGCGCGGGCGCGATAATTTACTGGAACTGAGAGCTACCGATCTGCGCTTTACAGACGAAGAAGCCACCGCTTACCTTGTGGAGAAGATGAAGCTGCCACTTTCAGAAGAGGAATGTTCGCTACTCCTGGCACGCACAGAAGGTTGGATCACCGGTTTGTACCTGGCAGCGCTGGCCTTACAGGATTGCAGGAACCCCTTCACTTTCATAGCGACCTTTAGCGGCAGCCATCCCTACATCATGGACTATCTGCTGGAAGAAGTCCTGAACCGTCAGCCGCAAGCCATCCAGGATTTCCTGTTACAGACCTCCCTCCTGGATCGGCTGAATGCCTCGCTGTGCAATGCTGTGCGCTTGCAGAACGACAGCCAGACACAACTCGCCTTCCTGGAACGGTCTAACCTGTTTCTGATTCCCCTCGACGACGAACGATGCTGGTATCGCTACCACCATCTGTTTGCCGAGGCCCTTCGTCAGCGCTTGCAGCAGACGACACCGGAGTTAATCCCTATCCTGCGCCTGCGGGCCAGCAACTGGTTCGAGCAGCACGGGCTGCTCACTGATGATAAGACCACTCTACCGTCCTTGCCGGGGTGGGCACATCAGCTCGGTCTGGAGCGCGATTACACTGCGCGGTTGTTGGCGACAGGCCAGACAAGGTTCGTGGAACACCAACTTCATGTCTCTCAAGACGGCTTACTGATGGAGCCACTCACACCACGCGAACGCGAGGTGTTGCAGATCCTGGTAGAAGGCGCTTCCAATCAGGAAATCGCCCGCCGATTGGTTTTGAGCGTGAACACTGTCAAGAAACATGTTTTGAACATCTATGGCAAACTGAACGTGCAGAACCGCGCGCAAGCTATTGCCAGAGCATGGGAGATCGATCAACACTGAGAGTCGATGAAAAGGACATCTCTTTTTCGGGTAAAAAATCACCCGAAAAATCACCCAGGATTACTCCCTTTGGGTACTGTCTTATCTATCAATCTCAGCTATGCTTGAGAACACGGGCACAGTGCTTGCTCAAGCAGGAAGCGAGCGGGGAAGGAGGACAAAGAACAGATCACATTGTAGTGAGAACCAGGTAAGAAATTACCACTTGAAAGATGATACTGCTTGAAGTAGCGAACTATTTTTCCCTCTTGCATCCAGTGGAGACGATTATGGTCACAATCGATGAACGCCTGGTCGCTGTCCAGACCAGGGCTGCGGATAAGCAGGAGGCCATCCGCCTGGCTGGTCAACTCCTGGTTGACAGTGGCTACATTGAACCGGGTTATATTGATAGTATGCTTGAGCGAGAAAAGGTGGCCAACACTTATCTCGGCAATGGTATCTCGATTCCTCATGGATTGCCCAAAGATCGTGACTTAATTAAGCAAACGGGCATTTCGGTTGTACAAGTGCCTGAAGGCGTGGCCTGGAATCCCGGTGAAACAGCACGCTTGATCGTAGGCATTGCCGCCAAATCTGATGAACACATCGATGTGCTACGCCGACTCACCCGTGTGCTGGGCGATCAGGAACAGGTGGCCCGCCTGGTGCAGACGCGCGACCCCCGCGATATCATCGAAGCCCTGACGGGAGAGCGTCCCACTCAAGCGCCCACCGCTCCCCCTGTTACTGATTACCCTGATTTCTTTGATGCGGTCATCTTAAATAAGACAGGTCTCCATGCCCGTCCTGCTGCTACCTTTGTGGATCTGGCCAAGCGCTTCGAGGCCGATATTAAGGTGCGCAACGGGAATCTCGTGGCTAACGGCAAAAGCCTCATCTCTCTCCTACAGCTTGGAGTTGAGCATGGTACTACCGTGCGCGTTTCAGCCCAGGGACCTGATGCGTCGGAAGCTCTGAACACTTTGAAAAATGCGATTGCCGTCGGGCTTGGCGACGAACCAGAAGAGCAACTGCCCCCTGCTCCTGGCAAAAGTACTTCGGGTTGGGTAGCGCGCCATGCTGTTACGACCATTTCCGGCGTTCCCGCTGCTGGCGGCCTCGCCGTTGGCCCTGTGCGCCAGTACGCGCAGAAAGCCGTCAGCGTGGTAGAGGATCGGCCTGAAGGCGATCCGGCCAGTGAAGGGTACAAGCTACAGAACGCACTCAACGCTGCGCAGAATGAGTTGGATCACCTGCATGAGGAGGTCAAAACACGCCTGGGATCTGGCAAAGCGGCCATCTTTCGCGTGCATGGAGAATTTCTCAATGATGATACGCTCATCATGCAGACTGTCACGCTTATTTATCAAGGGCACAGCGCCGCCTGGTCGTGGCAACAGGTCATTAATGAACGTGTGAAGCAGATGCAGAAACTCGATGATCCCACGCTGGCTGGACGGGCTATTGACCTGAGCGACGTGGGTCTGCGCGTCCTGCATCACCTGGTAGAGGATGTCAAAGTAGAACCGTTGAATCTCACCACGCCCGCTATCCTCATCGCCGATGATTTAACCCCATCCGATACAGCCTCGCTCGATGTTGATATGATTTTAGGCATATGTACAGCCAGAGGTGGACCAACCTCTCACACCGCTATCCTGGCACGCGGCTTCGGTCTGCCTGCTGTAGTGGGTGCTGGTGCGGAGGTGCTTGAGGTGGCGGATGGCACATCGGTCATTCTGGATGGCGATAGCGGCAAACTCTATATTAAGCCAAGCGACGCTGATATACAGTCGGCGAGAGAGAGACAACAGCGGTTGCAACAGGAGCAGGAAAAAGCGCGCGCCGCCAGCGCCGCTCCCGCAATCACAACCGACGGGCATCGCGTAGAAATCTCCGCCAATATTAACCGCGCTGCCGACGCCGCGCAAGCGCTCGCAGCAGGAGCCGAGGGGGTCGGCTTGATGCGCACAGAGTTCCTGTTCCTGGGGCGCGATTCAGTCCCGACCGAGGATGAGCAGTTCGAGGCTTACCGCGACATGGCGCAAGCTCTTGGCGACCGGCCCTTGATTATTCGCACGCTGGACATCGGTGGCGATAAGGAGATACCATATCTCAACCTACCCCACGAAGATAATGCCTTCCTGGGAGTACGTGGGATTCGCCTCTGCCTGATACGGCCCGACCTCTTCATTCCTCAGTTACGCGCCATTTATCGTGCCGCCGCTTATGGCCGTGTCCACATCATGTTCCCGATGATCTCGACGCTCGAAGACATAGAACGCGCACGGGCCATCACTGAACAGGTGCGGCAGGAGTTGAATGCACCACCGATTCCGCTAGGAATTATGATCGAGGTGCCTTCCGCCGTCATGCTGGCTCACTATATGGCGCGGGAAGTCGATTTCTTCTCCATCGGTACCAATGACCTGACCCAATACACGCTGGCGATGGATCGGTTACATCCGCAACTGGCCCGGCAAGCCGATGCCTTACATCCAGCGGTATTGCGTATGATCGCGCAAGTGGTGCAGGCCGCCAGCAAAGAGGGCAAATGGGTTGGTGTGTGCGGCGGCCTGGCCGGGGACTTGAAGGGTGCCGCCATTCTGACCGGGCTGGGTGTGACAGAACTGAGCATGAGCGTACCCAGCATCGCCACTGTAAAGGCCCACCTGCGTAGCCGCTCATTCGCCGAGTTGCAGCAGATCGCGCAGAAGGCATTGCAGTGTCGTACAGCGGCGGAGGTACGCAGCTTATGAAAATTGCCACTGTCACGCTCAACCCGGCGATTGATCTGACGGTGCGAGCAGATAATTTTCGCCCCAATACAGTCAACTACGCGCAGGCCATGCAGTTTGACGCGGGGGGCAAAGGCGTCAATGTCGCCTCGTTCCTGGCGGATGCCGACTTCTCGACCGCCGTAACTGGCTTTCTGGGTCAGGAGAACGCCGATATCTTTGAGCGGTTCTTTGCTCGCAAGGGCATCGTTGACCAGTTTGTGCGCATTCCAGGTAGTACACGCATCGGCGTGAAGGTCGTCGATGAAGCTAACCAGCAGACGACCGACATCAATATGCCGGGGCTGTCTCCTTCAGAGGAGGCCATGCAAACCCTACAGCAGACAATTGAAAAGCTTACCTCTACCTACGATTGGTTCGCGCTATCGGGAAGGCTGCCCCCAGGGATGCCCACGACAACTTATGCTACCCTCATCACGCTATTGCGAGATCATGGGAAACAGGTGGTGCTGGACACCAGCCATGAAGCCTTGCACGAAGGTATCCAGGCCGGACCCACCATTGTCAAACCGAACGTAGATGAACTGCGACAGATTACCGGACAGGCCCTCGCCGATGAAGCTTCCATTGAGCAAGCCGCTCGTCAGCTTTTAGGCTATGGAATACAATTGGTTGTTATTTCCATGGGCGAGCGTGGAGCAATGTTTGTCGATTCGGCAAACGCGCTGATCGCCACTCCCCCCCGTGTGACCGTCAAAAGTACGGTGGGTGCGGGTGACGCAATGGTGGCCGGGTTGATTGCCAGCCAGATTCGAGGTTTGAGTCTGCCTGATAGCGCCCGGCTGGCCACGGCTTTTTCGCTGGGGGCAATCACCAGTCCCGGTCATAATTTGCCTGCACAGGAGGTAGTGCAGGCATATGCTCAGCAGGTATTCATCCGCTCCTCTATTGGTGTTCCTGGCAGAGCCAAAGGCTGTTTGTAGCGCTTATTTTGTAGTACTTATTCAGGGAGGATGCCATGAACGACGTTTTTACTTAACTTTTGCTTCCCTTGACTTCTTAGCATATCGATAGGACAGACAATGAAAGCCTTTCCTGCTGCAATCTGCACAAGAGGAATAGCCAGTTTTGAAAGGTTCGTCTGCCAATTGATCGATGCGTTCATGCAATTGTCGTTTTTTCTAAAAAGGAGGTGCAGGCCAACATGGCAAAGATTGTCGCAGTCACCTCATGTCCAACCGGCATCGCCCATACCTTTATGGCGGCGGAAGCGTTACAGGCAGGGGCGAAAGCGCTGGGTCACACCATCAAGGTGGAGACACAAGGCTCGGTCGGTGCCCAGAACACACTGACCCCTGCCGAGATTGCGGCGGCTGATGTGGTCATCATCGCAGCAGATGCCAAAGTGGATTTGAGCCGCTTTGCGGGCAAACCGGTCTATGAAACCTCGACCAACGCTGCCATCAAGGACAGTCAGGCGGTCGTTAAGAGCGCTCTGGCCCAGGTGCCCAGTTCTACTGCTCCTGCGCCCGCAGCAAGCGCTCCCAAGCAGATCGTTGCTATTACCTCGTGCCCCACAGGGATAGCGCATACTTTCATGGCGGCGGAGGGTCTGGAGAAGGGTGCGCAAGCGCTGGGGCATAAAATTAAGGTAGAGACGCAAGGTTCGGTCGGTGCGCAAAACACGCTCACACCAGCCGAGATCGCCGCTGCCGATGTGGTCATCATTGCCGCCGATGCCAAAGTAGAGACAAGCCGTTTTGTCGGCAAACCCATCTATGAAACCTCGACCAACGCTGCCATCAACGACGGGCAGGCGGTGATCAAAAACGCGCTGGCTCTGGCTGCAACTAGCGGAAGTGCGGCCCCCAAAGCAAGCCAATCGGACTATTTAGCACAAGTGCAGGCGGCCAAAGCCGCACGGGCTAAGTCGCGTACCGGCGTCTACAAACACCTGCTGACGGGTGTCTCATATATGATTCCCTTCGTCGTTGCCGGTGGTATCCTGATCGCTCTGGGCTTTGCCGTTGGTGGTCTGGATGTGGATAAAGCTACCAGCGGCCTGGGCTGGGGACTCTTCCAGATCGGTGCCAACGGAGCGTTTGTTCTCTTTGTGCCCATCCTGGCAGGCTTCATTGCCTACTCCATCGCCGACCGCCCCGGTCTGGCTCCAGGTATGGTGGGTGGGCTACTCTCAACCACTATTCTGGGAGCCGGTTTCCTGGGGGGCATCGTGGCAGGCTTTCTGGCCGGCTATCTGGTCTACT
Source organism: Ktedonobacteraceae bacterium (assembly GCA_034436045.1). Classification (GTDB taxonomy): domain Bacteria; phylum Chloroflexota; class Ktedonobacteria; order Ktedonobacterales; family Ktedonobacteraceae; genus H111-94. Next base: position 7,134 of record DAOTVZ010000115.1, read on the forward strand.
GGCTCAACAAGGTGATTAAACTACCTCGTAACCTGGCCGGTCTGATGCCGGTACTGATCCTGCCATTACTTGGGGTAGGTATTACCGGTTTGCTAATGGTCTTCGTCGTTGGCCCCCCTGTTCATCTGCTCAACGTGGCTCTGACCAACTGGTTAAGCGGCCTGACAGCAGGCAATGCGATTATCGTGGGCCTGATCATGGGCGGCATGATGGCCGTCGATATGGGTGGCCCGGTCAACAAGGCGTCCTACGCAGTGGCGGTCGGGTTGCTAGCCGACAAAGTCTATGGCCCGATGGCGGCTGTCATGGCTGCTGGCATGACCCCACCGCTGGGACTGGCGCTGGCGACCTATCTGTTCAAGGATCGCTTTACGCATGATGAGCGGGAGGCCGGCAAAGCTGCCTGGGTACTCGGCTTATCCTTTATCACCGAAGGGGCCATCCCCTTCGCTGCCGAAGATCCCTTGCGGGTCATCCCATCCTGTATCGTTGGCTCGGCAGTGGCGGGAGCCTTGTCGATGTTCTTCGGCTGTCAACTGCGCGTCCCGCATGGGGGCATCTTCGTGGTCTTCATTCCAAATGTAGTCTCCAACC
>DAOTVZ010000116.1:0-24590 GCA_034436045.1 Ktedonobacteraceae bacterium
ATGCCCGTTGAGGATCAGCAGCAGAAGCGCGTTGGCAAGCTGGCGGACGTTATTGTTCCGGCCACGCAAGATGCGCTGATCCAGCCGCTGGCGCTGGTGATAGAGGGCGAAGAGGGGCAACGCTGGCGCGTTCCGCTTACAGACATCGAGTATCGACCACAAAGTCTGCTCTTACGTGTTTCACGCGAGCAACTTGCTCCACAGCCGGAGACGCTTTCCGACCTGGAGATTTCGCTGGCGCATGACGTGCTAGACAAGCAGGTGATTGATGTTGAGCGGCGCAAGGTGATTCGTGTCAACGAGGTCTGCTTTGATGATAACTGGCATCTGCTCGGTGTAGATAACAGCAATCTCGGCCTGGTACGCCGTCTTGTGCCACAGTGGCTGTTTGGTTCGCGCCCGCCCTCGGTCTCCACACTGGTTCCCTGGCAGGATATTGAGCTGCCGAGGCGCGTGGAGCCTCCGCTGGAAGAGGCTGCTGCGCCAGAGCAGAGCTTCCGCCTCTCGCGCTCACCCAGCGGACAACTGGCGGAATTGCATCCGGCGGATATTGCCGAGATCATCCAGCATTTTACACCGGGCGAGGGCGCGCGTATCATCGAGAGCCTGGATACCGAGACAGCCGCCGACACGATGGAAGAGATCGATACCGTGCGTCAGCGTCGCATTCTCGAAAATCTGCAAGTTGAACGTGCCGCCGATATTCTGGAAACGATGGAGCCAGACGAAGCTGCTGACCTGCTGGCACAACTGCCGGAGGAGCGTGCCGAGGAACTCTTGCGCATGATGGAGCCGGAGGAGTCCGAAGAGGTGCAGGAGCTACTGGAATACGCGCCGAACACGGCGGGCGGCCTGATGACCCCCGACTACATCGCGCTCAATCAGACGCGCACCGTTGCCGAAGCGCTTGAAGTTGTACGCACGAGTATCCGTGAGCATGATGTGCGTATCGCCTATATCTATTGCGTTGAAGATGAAAACCAGGAGGAGTGCCATCTGCTCGGCGTCGTCTCATTGTGGGACCTGCTGGTCGCGGAGCCGACACAACTCTTGCAGGACGTGATGGAAACCGATGTCATTAGCGTGCGCACCGATACCGATTCGCGCGAGGTAGCCGCAATTATGGCAAAGTATAACCTGCTCGCCGTGCCGGTCGTCAGCGAGGAGGAGACTCTCCAGGGCGTCGTCACTGTAGACGACGCGCTAGATGTACTGCTGCCGCCGGAGAAACGCCGACGCTGACTCAGGATTGTTGATCTTGTCGGCAGACAGATCAGGCGGCAAGAGGAGCCGGGCCAACCTGTCTGGCAGGTTGATTCAGCTCCTCTCTCGACTTACCATAAGATCATAAGCCTGCTTCAAGCAGATTTCCACTATAGGCGTCCCAAATTTCGTACCCTCCCGGAACGGACTTAACCTTCAGAGGATGCGGGCTGGAGATATACTCCGGCTTGAATGGGCCGACGACATAGACATAGTAGACAAGCTCGCTATCAGGCACTCCCAAACTATCGGCATGTTCTTGCTGATAAGCCTGTTGAGCAGTCATGAGTTGCACTGCCCGAACAGTGAAAGGCCTCCCTGATACGGTTGGTCCTACCCAGAACGTGTGGGTTTCAACATACTGGAGTACTTGCTGGGAGGTAAGCATAGTTCCAGCAGGATGAGGGATATTTACGCCCATCGGCAGCAAAGTGGAGGTGGGAGATGGAGAGGACGAAGCGGTAGAAGTCTGTTCGTGCGGACTGCATGCCGCTAGTGTAGTGATCAGTACCAAAGAAAGAATACCAATGCCCAAGAAATTCATAAATTTTATGAACATCTCGTGGCTCCTTTCTATTCCACAATGATGAAGCACGAACAAAAAGTTGGTGCCGTTCGGATGTATCTACAAAGCTCCGCCTTTTTAGAGAACAGGAGAGTAGATCTCATCTACTCTCCTGCCTAATATACGCTTTTTTAGGCCTCCGAGTTCCCATGTACAATAAGAGACATTAGCACCCACTTCCAGTTGGATAGAGATAGGTCATGAAGTTCCCACCAGTTGTAGATTGGTTTGGAGGGGTAAGCCAGCAGGCCTCTACAGGGTAGTCAGGTGGCCCTCCTCCTGCATTACTAGGGTTTTCATATGTTTTTTGATAATTGATCAAATCATTTGATGAGTTTTGCCACTCATTACCTGTGAAGCTAACATTTGGTGAATTTGCAGAACCATCACCGCCAATGTATTCCAAACCTATTTGAATCTCGGTAGGGTACATATAATTGGTATTATGGTTTCCTGATACTCCAGTCATTTGTGATGAATTCCCGTGAATAAGGACACACCACTCGTTATACGTATTCGGGCAGAAACTCCAATGCTGAACATTATGTTGGGCATTAAAAATATAGACCTCGGCGCTGGCACCATAATCACCTGATTGAACAGGAATGGAATTATAATGTACGGAATACCCTTCTCCTCCTGGTCGTACATCCGCCCAAAAGAAATACTCACCTTCAGGGGAACCAGTGCTATAAGGGCCATTAATTACATATCCTCCCTCGACCCAGCAAGAGCCGTTTGTGCTAGAGTCATTCGGAACCAAGTAACACTGTTCTGTATTTTGGCTGTTCGGATCAACCAGCCACATTTCATGAGTAATTGCAGTACCGCCTGATGATAGTGCTTTGACAGTGATATATGTCAAAGACCCGTTGACATGTCCAGGCCAATCTATCACTCCGTAACAATGTCCTGGGTCCTGAGAACATACTGGAGCGCCAGCAGGAAAAGCGTAAGCTTGTGTTGGATAGAGTATGATGTTCAAAATCGAGAGCGGGACAATGATGAAAAGAGCCAGGGGAATTTCTCCCTCTTTCCAGGAAGAAAGGGTTATGTTTCTTCGAGAATCAGCGTGAGCTTGCCGTTCCCTCAGAGAGTGGAAGGCTTGCATCATGTGTGCGAACGAGAGAATCATGACAGCCATGGTAAAGCAATAGCCTAATCTGGCTACAGCTACAAAGAGTTTGAATTTGAGCAGCTTTTTCATAGATAAATCTCCTTGCATAGTAGCGATTCTCTAAAGATACGCACTACGAACACAACAAAATTGCTGAAATGAGGGTATTGCCAGGATGTTTTACGTCTTCTATATTAAACTGTAGAGATTACAATAAAGTTACGAAATGGTAAAGGAGTAGAAGAGAAATAGATTCTTCCGTTGACGAATGTGAACCCTGGCTTACTTTTCTGTGTATTGGATGGGTAGCGCTACCCAACTCCCAGCGCGTCACGACAACAAAGGACTGCTCCTGTGTAAAACCGGTGCTGGGAGCATCGCGCGCGAGTTTGAGTATACGCTGAACCACAGCTGGGGCCACCGACTCATCGGTAAAATGGCGTACCATATGCCGTTTTGAAATAATATCTTTCAATTCCATGATCGTTTTACCCTTTGTTAGCGTCCAGTCCTCAACTGATAGGCAACCCCGCGCAGGGCCAGCAGCCCGTAGAGCGTTGCGCGCCGGGATAGCAGCGCCGACGCGGGCGAGAGAACTACATACTGAACCCCTGCTTCGCCGAACGCGCGCAGCTTCTGTACCACTTGTTGCGGTGTTCCCCACAGAACGCCGGAGCCGAGCAACTCAGGTGGCACGACCTTCATGCCCTCCTCAAGCATCTCGCGGCTGTAGTGTTCGGGAATCCAGTCAACGGTGCCCCGGAAGTCTTCTCCAAAGGGATGCTGCGCCCCGACTTTGCGCCACTCCTCGGCTGAAGCTCCCAGCGCCAGCAAACGAGCGGCTTTGCTATCCAGCATACGTCGCACCTCCCGCTCTGTAGGAGCGAACGCGACGAGCCGAAAGAGGGCGCGCGTGATGCTCTCAGGGTCGCGTCCTGCCTCCTGCGCGGCGGCATGGATGATCTGCCATTTAGCTGCGTACTCTTCGGGCGTAGAGACCAGGCTGGGATACCAGCCATCGCCGTAGCGTCCGATCAGCCGGAGCATGCGCGGCCCCTGACCTCCGATCCAGATTTCGGGAGTCCGCCCCTTCGGCGCACGCAGATCCAGGACGGCATGCTCTAATCGAAAATGCTTGCCGTGAAAGTCGATGGCTCCCTGGTGCGAGAAGCACAGGCGAATGATCTGGAGCGCCTCCTCTAAGCGACTGACCGGCGTGGAGAAGTCCAGGCCGTAAGGTTCAATGTTCTCGCGTTCTCCGGCCCCGATGCCCAGAATCGGCGCACGCCTGCTCATGTGCGCCAGTGTTAGCATGGCTTGCGCAATGAGAACCGGATGACGACGAATTGCCTCAGTCACTCCTACGCCGAGGCGCAGTCGGCCCGCGCTACTGGCCAGATAGCCCAGCAATACCTGGTAATCAAATAGCTCGTGGGGACTCCTGTAGTGGGCGGCGGCCCAGCTAAATTGTCGATCCCAGATAGCCGAGGGAATGAGACCCTGGAAGTGATCCAGCGCCCAGACAGAATCGAGTCCGCTCAGGCGGGCAAAATAAACAAGCGCCCGATTGATCGCAGCAGGAGGCATGGCGGGAAGTTCAAGTCCGGTGGCAATACGTACAGAAACCATCAACCTTTCCTTTCTCTCTGGAGGTTAGCATCTTCATCATAGCATATCCATCAAAGACGCAGCCGCCGGTTGACAAAACAGCCTACTATAGTTTATTCTTTTTACATGATCAAATTTTTTTGATTGATCAAAAGGATTTGGTAAGACAATGCAGGAACACTATGAGATAGAGACGCTGGAGCAGTTGCGCGCGATTGCCGATATGTTGCGCCTGCGCATTGTAGACCTGCTCTATGAGCGGCCCATGACGGTGACGCAACTGGCTGAGCGGTTAGGCATGGCACCGGCAAAGGTGCATTACCATGTGCGCGAACTGGAGAAGGTCGGACTGTTGCGACTGGTGGAGACGCGCGAGAAAGGCGGCATCCTCGAAAAATACTATCAGCCGGTGGCGCGCAGCTTCGAGGTGGCGAAAGAGTTGTTACAGAGCAGCGCTGGCGACGAGGTGATCCAGACCGCGCGGGGCTGGTTTCAGCAGTTTCAGGATGGCTTCCTGCGCTCCATTCAGGCGTATGCGCAACATCCGACGGAAAAGCCGATGTATTCCTTTGGCCTGACGCGCCTGTACATGACGCATGAAGAACTGGAGAAACTGCTGCATACGATGGCCGAACTGGCGCGGCCCTACGAGATGCGCCGTGACATCGAGGGCGAACAGGAGTTAGTGGGTTCGCTGATCGTCTATCCAGATAGCGCCGCCGTAGATGTAGAGGAGAATGAGAAGCGCGCTGAAGCGGCCTCTACCATGACCCCACAGGCAGGGCAGACGGTAGTACACGCGACGCCGCGCCGCGAGTGGATTGTGGGAACCGCTACCTACAGCGCGGCTGACCTGGAGCGCGTAGTAGCTGATGGGAAACGTCTGCGCATCTACGTCGTGGGTATTTGCCGTTTCACGCCGGAGGTCAGCGCAGAGTTGGTAGAGCAAGCAGTTGAGCAGTTTCAATTGATTGGCAAACTTGACGCATCGGCAGAGATCAATGCCGTGTTGCAGAAAAAATGCAGCCTGGCCGCAGAATAGGGATGATACCATGCAAACAGAAACAACAGCACACAGCGGCCCACTCGTTATTCCACCTGGGAAGGGCTTACTGATTAACCGTAACTTCACGCTGCTGGCGATTGGGCAAGCCATCTCTAACCTGGGTGATTTCGTATACAGTACAACGCTGCTGGTCTGGGTCTACACGCTCAACCACACAGCGATGGCCGTGAGCGGTGTGATGCTGGCGCAATATGCCCCCATTTTTGTGCTGGGGCCGATAGCGGGTGTTTTTGTTGACCGGTGGAATCGTCGTTCTACTATGATAATCTCAGACCTGGCCCGCGCTGCTATTGCCCTCTTGCCACTGTTGGTGCCATCGGCAGTACGTCTGCCTGCGATTTATGCCAGTGTTTTCCTGCTCTCGTTCTGCTCGCGCTTCTTCACCCCGGCGCGGTCGGGCATCTTGCAAGCCATTGTCGCGCCGGAGCAGCAGGGGCAGGCGGCGGCGGTCGGGCAGGCCACCTTTGCGCTCTCTATTGTCATCGGCCCGACACTGGCAACGCCGCTCTATTTCCTGGTCGGCCCCACCATTGCCGTCTCAATCAACGCTACCTCGTTCATCGTGTCGGCCCTCTGCGTAGCGCTTATTCGTGCTCCGCGCGAGGCGCTCCATCCCTATGCCTTCCAGCGTGAGCAGGCTGAAGCGAAGGGGCTAAGGGCCATCGGCAAGGAACTGGTGAGCGGCCTGCATTTCGTCCTCACGACGCGCATCTTGTTCATGGTGACGGTGATGGCACTGATTGCCATGTTTGGCTCCGGTGCGCTGAACGCGCTAGACATCATTTTCGTGAGCCAGCGCCTGCACATCAGCACGGCATATTACGGGCCGTTGATGGCGGTGGGAGGCGCTGGCACGCTATTGGGCGCGATTGTAGCCGGTTTGCTGGTACGCAAGATCAGGCCGCAGCGCATTCTGACCGGCTCGATTATCCTGATCGGGCTGGGATTTATCCTCTATGCTCTGCAAACACACTACCTTGCTGCCCTGATCGTGATCTTTTTCGCCATGATTCCACAAGGGGGCATCGATGTCGGTTTTGCGCCGCTGCTCATCAACACGACACCCGCCGCGATAATCGGGCGGGTGATGTCGGTCTTTGAGACGTGCATGTACGGCATGAGTCTTCTTTCGGCAGCCTTAGCGGGCTACCTGGGCCAACTCTATCCGGTCTACCTCATCCTGGCCGTCAGCGGCATAATTCTGACCTTGAGCGGTATCTTTGGCTGGTTCGCCATCCCGAATACCGTTGCCGAACTTTCACAAAATAGCCGATGATATACCGATGGGGTGTACGTGCGCAAAATGACGATGAAAAAGGCCCGGCTGGGCGGACCGGGCCTCGTATCCTCCGATGCAATTAGTACATGGGTTTGATTGAGAGGATGTAGTAGTTGGTTACACCACCCGGAGTTGAGACACTGACCTCGTCTCCCTCTTTGTGTCCCATCAACGCCTTACCCACAGGTGACTGGTCTGAGATCAGGCCCGCTTTCGGATCGGCCTCGTAGGTTGAGACAAGCTTGAAAACGCGCTTTTGTCCGTTGTCGTTCTCAACCTCTACCTCCATGCCGACACGTACCGTGTGTGGCCCGTCTATATCGGCATGCATATCTGGGGACATGATTTCGGCCATCGAGAGCAGATTCTCCAGCTCCATGATCTCGCCTTCTACCAGCGCCTGCTGGTTCTTGGCCTCCTCATAGGCGCTGCTCTCGCTGATATCACCGGCCTCTTTCGCCTCGTGGATGAAGTCGGCTACTTCTTTTCGCCGCACAGTGCGCAGGTATTCCAATCGTTCCTTTTTCTTCGCATACCCTTCAGGAGTTAAGCGGTATACCTGTCGCTCAGACCTGGCATCACTCTGTCCACCAATGCTCATAAACTCAAATCCTCCCTGGTAATGACACACTCTTGTTGCCCAATTGATTGCCTGTTTCGCAAGTCAGGCCCGATAGCCCGACCGCGTCTGGCCAAGTTCAGATTGACCACTGCCTCCTCTGATGCGAGGAATAGTTCGCAAGCCCCAGCCGATCAGGCGTGGAGTACTTGACGTGAGAGGACGTGGTACTTAACGGGACAGACCACCGGCGCTTCTATCGCTCCTGGTCTATCTAGCAGGCATCAATTGGGACGACATCACCCCGCGTATCGGGGGTGTCGAAACGCGGGTACCCAATACACATGAGGGTGATTATACGTTGTGAATTACAGAACGTCAAGGGATTAAAGCCCTTTTTTTAGTATTCGTTCATAGATTTTTGTGTTGAAGCGCCACTTTTACTAATAAGTAACACATGCTATGGCGCTATTCTTCCTGACTTGCAATAAAGCGGAAGAGTTTACAACCACACACGGAGCAGATATCTTCCAGCGCGTGTCGCCCATTCTTTGTGACAATCTCTTTTGGATGCAGCATATGGCGTTTCTGTTTGCACTTGACGCAATACGCCTCCATCTTCATGCCCGCCTGAGAGGATGCGGGTGTCGCCATCTCCTCTTTCTCTTCGACCTGCCCACTTGTCCCTATCGGCTCAATCTTCTCCGCCGCTATTGGTGCCTGAACTGTCTCTGTCGGTGTCTCAACTACCTTTGTTGGCATCTTGACATCTTCTATCGTTGTTGCCGGATGAAGATGTTTTTCCTCGTTATGCTCCAAATGCTGAGGCACCGCTGTCGTGGTAAGGGATGTGGGATACGAGAGTGTACTGGTGGAGGTGGTTGACTTATTCTGTGCCGCTTGTGCCGCTTGCGCTGCTGATATTGCCGGTTGAGAGGTGGAAGACAACCAGGTGCGGATATTGGCGATTACTATTTCCGGTTGCTCCTCATGTACACTCAGACCGGCATTATGCACCAACACCAGTTGTGTCTGGGCCGGCAGTGAGAGCTGGTTCAGGATGGCAACACGGTCGTTTAAGGCATGAACTCCCCAGAGGAGTAGCATAGGTTGCTGGAGTCGGCCAAGTAGTGGTAGTACATCAATATCCAATGCACCGGCCAGCCAGGCGATGGGAGCATGTTCCGCACCAAACTGATGGGCCACTGCTATATAATGGGCCATCTGCTCACTCTTGATATCTTGTGGTTGCCAGCCATATTGCCTGGCGATCACCCGGCGCAAGAGCGGCGCGCGCGTTAAGAGCGCGTAGAGAGCCAGAGCCACGAGAGGGGTAGTCATTACAGGTGCGAACCAGGGGGCCTGTGAACGTTTTTTCAAAAGAGCAGCAGGTGAGAGCAAGACAAGTCGTTCACACAGACCTGGTTCTTGTGCTGCTACGGCGATGCTATAGTGACAACTGGTGCCGGTAGCCACAACGGTGGCCGGTCGGCCCACAACCTCTTTGAGAAAATCACGGCATAACTCGACGTACATATCAGCAGAGTATAAAAGTGATGGATGGTCGGATAAGCCAAAACCTAGCAGATCAGGAACATACACGCGATAGTGTGTGGCCAGACCATCCATCAATGAACGCATGGTGTGGGACGAGGCTGCTATTCCAGGGGCATGCAACAATACAATGGCGGGAGCGTCGTGTGCGCCCTGAATGTGATAATAGACGTGTCCTCGCGTCCATTTATACAGATGAGCCTCTCCTGCTAGCACACTTTGTAGTGGCTGAGGAGTTCTCAACATGTACCGGAGTATCACTAGCATGAGAGCGAGGAAACCCGTCCAGAGCATTCCTGCCAGCGCTAACAAGAACCTCAGCAATTTGCGCATGTCTAATTCTCCTTCCGACCTTGGCCCTGTACCGTAGTATAACATGGTTACTGGGGTGGGTGCTATCCGTTAGGAAGACTACCATAGCATTGTCAACCCATAAGAACAGGAGGTTCGCAAAGATTCAGTAATTATACCCACACACAAAAGTACTAGCTGTTGTGTTTGTTGTAGATGAAAGAGTTTGCATGAGACTAGTGATATCGCACAGAGCCTGCCAGGAGCCAATATGCATATCATCTATACGCTTGACGAGATGACTGAGACGGCCAGAGGTTGGCTCTCAGGGGGAACCGTAGGATTTGTTCCAACGATGGGATACCTGCATGAGGGCCATCTATCGCTCATTCGGGCCGCTCAGGCTGATTGTGAAATCAGCGTCGTCAGTATTTTTGTAAACCCCTTGCAGTTTCGTTCACAGGAGGATTTTCAACGTTATCCGCGTAATCTGGGCCAGGACCTGCGCCATTTGAGGGCATTAGATGTCGATGTCGTTTTCTTGCCGCATGCAGATGAGATGTACCCTACCGGTTTTGCAACCTATGTTCAGTTGGAGGGGCCGTTAGCAGAGCAGTTTGAGGCGGCGAGGAACCCGCGCTTTGTGCGCGGCATCGCCACCGACGCCATCAAACAGCTCAACCTGATTCGCCCGGATGTCGCCTATTTTGGACAGAAGGATGCGCAACAGGTGGCACTGCTGCGCCAGCTTGTGCGCGATCTCGGCATCGATGTCCAACTGCGTGTCTTACCCACCGTGCGAGAAACGGATGGTCTGGCAATGAGTAGTCGCAATCATCTTTTATCATCAGAGCAGCGCCAGGCCGCTCCCGTGCTGTATCAGGCTCTTCTCGCCGGAAAAGCCGCTGTGGAACGGGGCGAACGGGATGTAGGGCGCATCAAGCAGGAGATGAGCAATGTTCTCGCGTCGCATCCGCTCATCACGCTGGACTATCTGACCGTTTGTCATCCTGATACGTTTGTGGAATATAGTGAGATTAAAGCACCGGCGCTGCTGGCGCTATCCGCCGCTCTCGGCGATGTGCATTTGATCGATAATATTGTATGGATGAATGAAAAGCAGTGGCGCGTGTAAGCCTGTAGCACCATCCGCGTCCTCTTGTCGCCATGAAAGAACATGGCTATAATGGGATGCGGATGGGATCGGTGCGGCGAGCAGTAGCGTTGTTTGCAGTACTGATCGCAGGCCCGCCGTAAGGCAGCCGAGAAAATAGCAACAAAGGAGATTGCAATGGCTGGCATCATTGGTTCACTTCTTCTAACGGCGGTTATTGGCTATCTATGGGGGTCGCTGCCGGCCGGATACTGGCTCGGCAAGATCATGCGCGGCAAGAATTTTGACATTCGCGACTACGGCAGTCACAAGATCGGGGCCACCAACGTCTTGCGCACGCTGGGGCCGGTTGCTGCTGCCATCGCCTTCCTCTTTGATATTTCCAAAGGTATTGGTCCTACACTCTTAGCAACGCTGATTCCTGCCTTGCACGGGGCCGGTTGGGGGCCAAGTGTCGCGGGCATCGCTGCACTGCTTGGACACTGTTTCCCGGTCTTCATCGGTTTCAAAGGTGGGCGCGGCGTCATGACCGGCGGCGGCGCGTTGTTGATTATTTCGCCTTTAGCCTTCGTCATCACCGCCGTTTTCACCATCGGCACTATCGCCATCTGGCGCTACGTCTCTCTTGGTTCCATCACGGGTTGCGCGACGGCCATCGTGTGCGGCATTATCTTCTTCATCGTCGGTCAGTTTGACCCAACCTTTTTTGCGAAGGTGAGTCTGGCCCAACTGGTCTTCATGATAGTTGTGCCGGGCCTGGTCATCATCTTCCACCACGACAATATCGGTCGCCTGCTCAGCGGCACCGAACGCAAGCTGGGCCAGAAAGAGACTATTCCATCAAGCAGAGAGACGGCATCAAACGCCAAGGCGTAGGCGCATGATAGGTCATGCCCTTTAGCCTCTATAACGCATATATTGAGGCCAGGAGAGTTCGTGCATGTGCTATGATTAACTATTCCACAACGCTATCCCCATCTACGGGTGATCTGCTAGAACAAATAGAATTGCTCAGGCTTGTCCTGCAAAAAAGACTGAATGCGGAACAAAAAGTCCGGCTGGGGCAATTTTTTACTCCTTCAGCGGTCGCTGCTATGATGGCTTCCATGTTTACCGGCAATGAACCATATATACATATCCTTGATGCAGGTGCAGGGATTGGTGTGTTATTCGCGGCTTATGTTGATGAGCTTTGTCAGCGCGTGCAAAAACCGCAGCACATTCATGTTACTGCATGTGAGATCGATGAGGCGCTGATGCCTTATCTCAAAGAAACATTGCATTTATGCCAGCAACGTTGTGAGTGGGCGGGCATCACGTTCTCAAGCGACCTTGTACTGCAAGACTTCGTTGACTATGGCGTCGAGCTGCTAAATACAAACCTCTTTTCGTCGATGCGCAAGCCACCATTTAACTACGCAGTGCTGAACCCACCTTATCGCAAAATACAGAGTGCCTCTACGACCAGAAAACTGCTGAGCAGCGTGGGAATCGAAACCAGTAATCTCTATGCCGGTTTCCTCGCACTTGTCGCACAACTGCTTGAGCCATATGGTGAGATGGTGGCGATTACGCCACGTAGTTTCTGCAATGGCCCATATTTTAAGCGCTTTCGCAAAGATTTTTTGCGCACAATGGCCTTTCAGCATATTCATATTTTCGAGACGAGGACTCACACCTTTCACGATGATGATGTATTGCAAGAGAATATCATTTTTCATGTTCGGAAGGATGTGAAAAAGCCTTCGACCGTTACCGTTACCACTGGGATACAAGTTGATGACGATTTTATGTTAGCACGTCATGTAGCTTATGAACAGATTATTCATCCTGATGATGCAGAAGCTTTTATTCATCTGGTGCCGGATGAACTCGGCCAGCAGGTAACAACACAGATGGCGTGTTTCCATACAACCCTGGAAGACTTGAGTCTCAATGTCTCAACCGGGCGGGTGGTAGATTTTCGTGTGCAAGAGCATTTACGTCCTCATCTTGAAGATAACGCGGTTCCCCTGCTCTTTCCAACTCATGTGTCCTATGGTGCTATCTGCTGGCCGAAAAGTGACGCGAAGAAGCCTGAAGCAATTGCTATCCACGAACAAACAACTGCTCTGTTGGTACCAAATGAATGCTATGTGCTGGTCAAACGCTTCTCGGCGAAGGAAGAAAAACGCCGGATTGTAGCTGCGCTCTATGATCCAGCACAAATCTCTTGCGACTCTATCGGCTTTGAAAACCATCTGAATTATTTTCACTGTCGGGGCAGAGGATTATCGCTCACACTTGCGCGTGGTCTGACGGCTTATCTGAATTCGACGCTGGTCGATACCTACTTTCGTCAGTTTAGCGGACATACCCAGGTCAACGCAACGGATTTGCGCAAGATAAAATATCCCACTGCCAATCAGCTTGAAGAGCTTGGTAGACGTATCGGCACAGCATTCCCACAGCAGCAAGAAGTTGACCAATTAGTCAACGAGGTGTTATTAGAAATGCCAGCAGAACAAGACCCAATTGCAGTGAGACAGCGTATTGAAGAGGCGATGAGCATACTGAAAGCGTTAGGATTACCTCGCGCTCAACAAAATGAACGGTCGGCCTTGACGCTACTGGCATTGCTGAACCTCACGCCAGCCATGTCCTGGGCGGAGGTCAGTGCCCCACTTTGTGGCATAACACCAATGATGGAATTTTTTGAGCGGCACTACGGCAAGAATTATGCTCCAAATACTCGTGAGACGGTGCGTCGCCAGACCGTGCATCAGTTTCTTGACGCTGGTCTTATCGTTGCTAATCCAGATGAACCAGAGCGCCCCGTGAACAGCCCAAAGGCCGTTTACCAGATCGAGAAAAGCGCTCTGGAGCTATTCCGCTCATTCGGGACAGCCATGTGGGAGAAAAATCTCCGCACATATGTAGTATCCATAGAGACGCTCAGACAGCATTATGCCCAGGAACGTGAAATGCAGCGCATTCCCGTTTAAATCACCTTCATGCTTGTCGGTACCAGAACTGATCCCACGCTTGCCAGAAGGTATCAGCCGTCGAAACAACTGTACGCGACCCAACAATCTCCACCCCTTTGCGTCCTTTAAAATCAGCCGCACGGTCGGGAGTTGCCAGTTCTACCTGGAACGTTACGGGCGCGGGTACTTTATAGGGTTTGGGCCAATGGTCGCGCATACTGAGTGCCTGTGATACGCCCATTTCAATGAGAGAGCAGGCATCTTTGGGGGCCATGCAACGTGCAGCATAGCGGCTCAGCCCGACTTTGACGGGGGCCGTCACTACCTCGTCGCCGAGCAGTTTGCGCACCTCGTTGCAGGTTGCCACATCGCCGGAGACGAAGACGGCAGGCACATCCCAGCAACCGGCAATCGCCGCCAGAATGCCGCTTTCACCCACCAGTGTGCCATTAATACTGGCGTTATACCATGCCTCTGAGGAAACGGTATGGCAGAGAACGCCATCCGCCGTCCCCGCCATCGCGTGCGCGCCCACGAACAGAATCGCATCGCAGCCCTGCTCAAACGGCGTGATGTAACGCGCCCAGGGATAGCCAAAGACATATTCTGCGCCCGACTCCAGGCGCTCCGGCACGAAGCTCTTGAAACTATAGGCACCGCCCGCGCCATGACAGTCCACCACCACGACCTCGCTGGCACCGGCTGCGCGCGCGCCACGCACCGCCGCGTTCATTTCGTCCGTGTAGAGTTTGCGACATTCCTCGTACAATGCCGTTCCACCTGTGACCTGTTCCCAGGTTTCGATACAAGAAACGCCTTCCATATCACAAAAGATAACAATACGCATAATACATCCTCTCTCATTTATGGGCATGCCGTGTGTGCATCGTTGCTGATTGTTGTTCGTCATCTACAACGGGTGTATCATATTCGCGGTAGAGTCTTTTGCCAATTTTCCACCCGAAATAGCCACCAAGAATGGTGCCCAGGGCCAGCACGGGGATGGTCGCAAAACCCAGGAAACCGCCGTTGCCCAGGATGAGCGAGCCAGTGGTGATGAGGAGCGCCGTCAGGAAGACGCCAACGACCAGACCCAGACAGCAGCCAAGTGGCCCGCCGTTGGCCTCGCCTTGCGCTTCCGGCGGCAGATCGGCCATTGTAGTAACCTCTGTCGCGTCAGGTACCCCTTCGGTGGTCGGCTCGCTTGTCTGAGCCGCCGCCTCTGTTGTCATATCAGATGTTGTTTGATGATGAGCTTCGTTTATTGCCTTCTCTTCGATAGAGCTGGTGTATGCAGAGTCGTCGTTGTGAGGAAACCGCTGCTCTTCCTCTGGAGCCATGATCTCTTACCTTTCAGAATGTGCCGAACTGGCGGTCGCCAGCGTCGCCCAGGCCGGGCACGATATAGCCCAGGTCGTTGAGACTCTCATCGAGGGCGGCAATATAAATGTCGATATCGGGATGCGTTTGCGCCAGCTTGAGCAGGCCATAAGGAGCGGCAATAATGCCAACGTAGCACAGGCGTGGAATGTGGCGTCGTTTGAGAATATTGATGGCGTCGATGGCCGAGCCGCCGGTTGCCAGCATAGGATCGACGGCGTAGCAGACTTGCAGGTTGACACGATGCGGCAACTGGTTGTAATACTCCATCGCCTGCAAGGTATGCTCGTCGCGGCGCAGGCCCAGGTGCCAGATTTGCACATCGGGGATGACCTCGCGGAAGCCCTCGGCCAGCCCCAGACCGGCGCGCAAAATAGGTGTGACGCCAATGCCGCCCGCCAGCCGATAGCCTTGCGTTTGTCCTAAGGGGGTTTCGATGGTGATGGGGGTAAGTGCTAATGTAGAGGTGGCTTCGTAGGCCAGTAATGCGCCAATCTCCTTAACCAATCGGTAGAACTCCGGCGGCTGCGTCTCTTTAGCTCGCAGTGCCGTTAGCTTATGTGCCATCACAGGATGTTGGGAAATATGCACGTGCGGCAAGCTCAAGACCTCATCGCGTGTCGGTTGTGGGATGCCCTGCATCGGCAACCTGGGCTTTTCGTCGCCCTGAGTGTTTGTCTCTATCATAAAAGCTCCTCCTCTGTTAAGCAAGGTCGTTGTGTGTTCAGATTATTAGGATTTTAACAGAGTTGAGGGAGGGCGTCGAGTGGTGAGGAGTGAGTAACAAGCTATCTAGAAAATATCCATAAATCCTTGACTAGAAACTGTTGGAAATTGCGTATTTGCTCGCGCAATTTGTCCTTTGAAACCATTTCTGGACGAGGATCTACGTAATAAACGCCATTCAGTTTGTTGAAAGCCACAGTATAGGCCAGGAAATGGTTAGTCTTAAATGTAGAAGCAATACCAAACAGATTATCTCCGCTTGTATCAAGTCTTTGGGTGTAAGCTGCACGCTGTACGTCATGCAGAAAAATAGCCACAACAGGTATATCTCGTTGAAGAAGCCTGGTTAGGAAATACTTATCCAGAAATATCTTGTCTATTCTATCTTTACTGGTTGTTTTAACCGAACCAACTATCTCTGACGCATGAATATACTGATCCTTTGTCTCAGCCGTAATGATTACTTTGTTGCGTGAAAATACTACATCTAACTCAAAAGACATCATCTGGTCAGGATAGCCGGGAATCGGAACTTTAATGGTACGTGGCTCACATACAACACCAACATCTTGAATGATAAGCTTTACCATAGACTCAAAAAGTTGTCCCATGATTTTTCGGGCCTGGTTAGAGTTTTCAAACGAATCTCCAACACAACCAAGTGATTGTTGCATGGTATAGACAACTTTATTTAGCTCATTTGATTCAATGTACTCTCTTGCCCCTTTTCTCTCAAGAACCGTCTCTTGATGTTGTTTGAGATCCGCCAAAAACGTCATAAAACGCTCGAAGGCTCTCTCAAATTCAGAAGGCATCTCCATGAATAATCTGGTATTTAGAGGACGAGTAATTCGGTGTTCATAGCTATTGCCATACTGGTAGAAGATATAGTGACTGTTTCTGGTCGGACGCGCCACAATGCGTGTTGGGGAGGTAGTCTGAAGGAAAATGAGAAAATCACGACATGCAAGAGCATAATCATTCAGGTTTACTATAGTTTTGTTGCGAACAACTTTCTGCAGGTGGGCAAGGGAGTTCTCTATCATCGAATAGATTTCCTCCGCTCTTCGTTCTTACGGTCATATTGTATCCACTCTTCAATAGACCGCTCTTCAACCAGCTCTATACGCTTTGCGGCCCAGCCGCAATATTCCAGCGACATATCACAGCCTTTCCAGGTACGTTTAAGTTGCTCAGCCACAACAACAGTTGTTCCTGAACCTAAAAAGGGGTCAATAATGACGTCACCAACATTAGAAGAGGCTAGCACCAGTTTTCTGATCAATTCCTCCGGTTTTTGTGTGGGATGAGGTGTTTTTTCGTGCATACCATTACAGGTTGTGGGAATCTCTATAACATCCTTCGGTTTGGCTCCTTTGGGATGCGGTTGCCATATATGCTCATTGCCGTGGCCGTACTGACTGGTCTCCGCCTGGGGATGCTCTGGATACTTGAGTGTATGGTCGCCATAGGGAATACGCACATCGTCGATATTGAAGGTGAAGGCCGTGCTTTTCCTGAAATGCAGAATACTTTCATGCGACCGGCCCCAATCATTGCCAAGATTCGCTTTATTTTTGTAGTGCCAGACCAACCAGCGACATGTCTTAAAAAAACGTAAAGCGGGTGCTTTGAGGTCTGCCAGCACCTCGGAGTATCCACAGATGTATAGTGTTCCGTTGGGTCTAAGTACCCGGGCAGCTTCTTTCAGCCAGCGTAGTGACCAACGCACATACTCACCATGCGATTTGAAGGTATCCCACTCGGCTTTCTTTGCGTTATAGGGCGGATCGGCAATAATCAGATCAACCGAGCTATCGGCAAGGGAGCGCAACCATCTAATGGCGTCACCAGCCCAAATTTCGCCATGTGGATGAGTATAATAGAGTTTGGGAACCGTCACTAGATTATTTTTTGCCGCTATAGGAACATATATACCGCGACCTTGTGACTGCTCCTTCGCAAAACCTGGCAGATATTGACTGACTGGAAGTTTCGAGACTGATTTCTGTGCAACCACGCTTACATACTACAGCGTCTGAATGAGGACGCTGCCTCCTACCATCATCTGGCTTAACAGCACCGATTGTACGAATATAACATACAGGTATCTCATTAGCAAGGTTGAATTTCCCCCCTCGCTTTGCGCACCGCGTCAGCTATGTTATACTAGCGGCATGGTTATCGGGGTTTGTGAAATCACATTGCACTTGCCGACATGCCATTCTTTGAAGGAGAAGCGGCAGGTGATTAAATCACTGATGGCACGGGTGCGTAATCAGTTCGAGGTGGCGATTGCCGAGGTAGCGGAACAGGATCGCTGGCAGCTCGCTATTATCGGCGTAAGCTGCGTTAGTAATAGTAACCAGCTTGCCAGCGAGATACTGAATCATGTGCAGCGCTACATCGAAGAGACGCGACCGGACGTAATACTCTCGAATGTTGAAATAGAAATTATAAACTGGTAGGTTAGCTTGTATGTCACTTTCGGCATCATCGGCACTTCCGACCGAGCAACCCGCGCCATCCTCGGTCTATGTGCTTGGGGTGCGCGTTGATTGTGTATCGCAGCAACAGGCCATTGACGCCATTGACCGGATGGTAGCGCGCTATCGGGCCGCTGATAAGCAGATGCCTTGTCAGCAGGTGGCGACGGTCAATATGGAGTATGTGATGGCGGCTCAGCGCAACGCGACCTTTCGACAGTGTCTCAACGAGTGCGCCCTGACGACGGCGGATGGCGCAGGTATCGTCTGGGCTACCCGTTATCTAGGTAGACCAGCACCGGAGCGTGTCACCGGTACCGATTTGTTGCCTGCGCTGGCGCAACGTTGCGCCGAACGCGGCTATCGCCTCTATTTGCTTGGCGCGGCCCCTGGTGTCGCCGAAGCGGCGGCACAGCGTCTCCAGCAACTGGCCCCCGGTCTACAGGTTGCCGGTACTTACGCGGGTTCGCCCGCGCCTGCCGAGGAGGAGGCAATGTTAGCACGCATCGCTGGCAGTGATGCCGATATCCTGTGCGTGGCCTATGGTGCCCCGGCGCAGGACCTGTGGATCATGCGCAATCGCGCGCGACTATCGGTCGCGGTCGCAATGGGTGTTGGCGGAGCCTATGATTTTATCGCGGGCAAGCAGCGACGCGCGCCGCTCTGGATGCGCCACGCGGGCCTGGAATGGTTCTACCGCCTCTATCGAGAACCCTGGCGCTGGCGGCGCATGCTGGCCTTGCCACAGTGTACTATACTCGTCATACTGAAGGGACGCAAAAGGCGATGACGCTCGATCTCATCTCATCCAGTTCTAGCTTTGATACCACTCCTGACCACCTCAAACCGCTTGTCGATAACTTTGCGGGCAAGCGCGTTCTTGTCATTGGTGATATGGTGGCCGACGAATATCTCATCGGACGTCCGGCGCGCATTTCACGCGAAGCACCGGTTCTCATTATTGAACTGGACGAAGAGCGCATTGTCCCCGGCGGCGCGATTAACGTGGGTGTCAATGCACGCTCACTGGCCGCCGAGGTCTTCCTGACCGGCGTAGTGGGCGATGACCTGCCGGGGCGACGGCTGCGGCAGGCCATCGACGCCTTGCAGATTCACCAGGAGGGTTTATTCACGGATACACCGCGTCCCACTTCTACCAAAACGCGCATCATGGCCGGTAGCCCGCAGCACGTGCGCCAGCATATTGTGCGCGTTGACCGCGTGGATACCTCGGAAGTGGGTGAACCGTGTAAGGGACAGATCATTGACTATATCCGACGTATTCTACCGTCGATGGATGCCATCGTGCTATCCGACTATGAGAATGGCGTCATCAGCCCCGATATCATCAATGCCTGCCTGCCAATGGCGCGTGAATTGCACAAAGTCGTTGTTGTCGATTCGCATGGCTCGCTCTTCCGTTTCCAGGGCGTGACGGCCCTGACGCCGAATCAGCCAGAGGCAGAGGCGACGTTGGGGATGACTATTACCAATGAACACACGCTCAACGAGGCCGGACGAAGGCTCTTAGAGGGGAGCCACGCGCAAGGTGTGCTGATTACGCGCGGCAACGAGGGGATGAGCCTCTTTGAGGTCGGTAAAACACCCCTCCATCTTCCTATTCATCGTGCCCAACACAGCAGTGAGATCGTTGATACTAATGGGGCCGGTGATACGGTGGCGGCCACCTTTACACTGGCGCTGACGGCAGGGGCCAGCATGGCCGAGGCGGCCTATCTCGCCAACGCCGCAGCCTCGCTGGTGGTGCGGCGTCTGGGTTGCGCCAGTAATACACCCGAAGAATTGAAAAGCGTACTATGAATATACTATTGACCGAGACACAACGCAAAATATGTGGGCGTGCGGAACTGACCCTGGAGGTGCAGCGCCGTCAGGCCGGGGGCGAACGCGCCGTCTTCACAAACGGTTGCTTCGACCTGTTGCATCTGGGCCACGTGCGCTATCTGCAAGAGGCACGCGCGCTGGGCGACTTTCTCGTTCTTGGCTTGAACGACGATGAGGGTGTGCGTCGCTTGAAAGGGGCGCACAGGCCGCTTGTACCGGCACTGGAACGCGCCGAGATTCTGGCCGCGCTAGCCTGCATCGACTATGTTACCATTTTCAGTGAACCAACCGCAGAAGCACTTGTCAGCCTGCTGCGCCCGGCTATCTATGTTAAGGGCGCGGACTACCTTAGCGCAGACAATGTGACGCCCGATCTCAGCCGTGTGCCGGAGGCCGCTGTAGTGCAGGCTTATGGCGGTACAGTACGGCTCATTCCTTATCTGCCAAATCATTCTACTAGCGCGTTAATTGCGGCTATTCAACGCCTGCCATTCAGCAAAGAATGATGCATTTCTATAATTATATGATGATGGCGTGTATATCTATGGAGCAAAAACATTTATGGCTAAAGATGCAATTGACAAATCTTCAGCGCCGCCCGGTGATGTAAATATTGCGGCATTTTCGGCGGAGACGCCGGAGGAGGTGGGTACACCATCCGGTGATATCTTCTCCATGCCCGTGCCTGTCACTACAGTCGGCGAGGAAGCGCCCCAACAGGCTGGCGCACGGCGGCAGATCGTTAAATCGGCCACTCTGGTCATGCTGGGCAATCTGGGCAGCAGTATCATGGGTATGCTGCGCCAGATCGTCGTCGCCTCGCTCGGTGGTGCGGTCGCGGGCGACTTTATCAGCGCCCTGAAGCCCACGCAGACCTTCTATGATTTTATCGTTAACGGCTCCGTGCCGGGTGTGCTGATTCCCACCTTTAATGACTATGCCGCGCCCGAAAAACGTGAAGAGTTTCGGCGCGTCGTCTTTACTGTTGTCAATATCATCATTCTCATCATGCTGGTGGCCTCACTGCTTTTCCTGGTCTTCTCCCCCTCGCTGATCGATATTCTAGCCGCAGGCTTTAAGGCATCAGATAAAACGTTAACGCTGCACTTTGCGCAGATTATTTTCTTCTCGCTGGTCATCCTCGGCCCCTTTTCGGTTCTGCTGGCGGGTCTGTACGCGGTGAAAGAATTTGGTTGGCCCGCCTTTGCTACGGCGGCCTATCACGTAGGCATCATTGTCGGAGCGGTCGCGGGCAGCCTGCTCAGCCAACGTTATCTACACCTGGGGCAGTATGGGCTGGCCGTTGGTGTGATTCTGGGTGCGTTGGGTGAAATCGGGCTGCTCATTCCGGGCCTGCGCAATCAGCGTATCCGCTACATGCTGGTCATTGACTGGAGACATCCGGCACTGCGGCGCATTCTGAAACTCTATGGCCCCGTCGCCGTCAGCTTTCTTGCCAGCATGGCACTGGTCTTTCTTGATACCAGCTTGCAATCGCAGACGCCCGGCCACAGCCATTCTGTGGCAGCGATGGGGCTGGCTACCACGTTGATCCAGTTTCCCGTCGGGCTGGTCGCCGCCGCCCTTTCCCTGGCCGTGTTGCCGACCCTCTCGGAATATGCCAGAGGCAATGACATGGAGCGCTTTAAGGAGACGCTGCAACTTGGTTTCCGTCTCGGCCTGCTGCTGATGATCCCTGCCGCCGCCGGTTTGATTGTGCTGCAACTGCCCATCGTCACGCTAGTCTTCAGGCATGGTCACTATACGGCACAGGACGCACAATTGACGGCCATCGCGCTGCAAAATTACGCCTATCAGTTGCCCTTTGTAGCGATGGATCAACTGCTGATCGCCGCCTTTTATGCGCGTAAAAACACTCTTGTCCCCGTTATTGTGGGCTTCGTCAGTATGCTATGCTACCTGGGGGTCGCTTTGCCCTTCTGGCGCGTGGGTGGCGTAGCCGTGCTGGCCTTTGCCAATACCGTGCAAAACTCCATGCACGCCATTATCCTGCTCGTGCTATTGCGCATGACTATCGGTTCCATGAGTGTGCGCAAGACCGCGCCTACCGTGTTGAAGATTCTGGTAGCGACGGCTGCAATGGTCGCCGTTGCCTGGGTACTGCAAAAGGTGTTGGGGCATATCGCGCTCTTCTCGTTATCCCACCTGCTCGGTGCCCTGCTCACTGTAGCTATCGCCGGAGGTCTGGCCACCGCCGTCTATTTCGGCCTGATCCTGCTTTTCAAGGTCGAGGAGATCAGCCTGCTGCAAAGAGCCGTAATGACGAAATTAGGCAAAAAGTAGGGGCATATGAAAGAAATAATGTCAACATTGACATGAGAGGCGGCGCTGTCTCTTTCAGATTCAGAAGTTTTCATGACTACGCTAGCATAAACAGTTTACATGTTTTTAACGCTCATAATAGAGTATACGGCCACAATTGGAGCAGGTCTGAAGCTCTGCGCTGATACGCACGCGCTGTAGTTCGCTGGGCGTGAGCAACACGCGGCACCACTGGCAAGCGTTTTGCTCGACCTTCGAGACGGCGCGCCCCTGTTTGCTGCGACGCATCGCTTCATAGCGCTGCAGGTGAGCAGGATCAATGGTGCCTAGCAGTTGCTCGCGCCTGCTTTGCAACTCTTGCTTGTGCCGCTCAAGCTGCTCCAGGCGCGTTTTCAGGTCGCCGCTTTCCTTCTCCCACGCCGCCTCGGCCTCTTTAAGCTCGGCCTCGCGCTGCTGTGTCACTGCCTGAAGCGCATCTGCCGCGTCAATGACTTCCAGCACGTGTTCCTCCTGGCGGCTCTGCTGGGCGCGCAAGCGTTGTGTTTCCTGCTGAAGCGATTGAAGCTCTTTGGGATTGGTGACATTGCCATCATACAAACGTTGTTCCTGCACCTTGAGCCGCCGGTTAATATCGGCCAGCGCCCATTCCGCCTCCTTTTGGGTCTGCAAACCAGCCTG
The DNA here is from genome assembly GCA_034436045.1 of Ktedonobacteraceae bacterium. GTDB lineage: Bacteria > Chloroflexota > Ktedonobacteria > Ktedonobacterales > Ktedonobacteraceae > H111-94. The sequence continues at coordinate 22,781 of DAOTVZ010000116.1, forward strand.
CAACTGCTGTTGCGCCGTCTTGTAATCGGCGCGCAGGCGCTGCAAACGAGGGTTGCCACGCAAGGCATTCGCAATAGACTGGCACTCTATTGTCACGCGGTCCAGTTCGATATCCAGTTGCTGCAACTGGAACAGCGTGGCAACTACCTGAGTCATACCCATAAACTGATGGTTCCTCCTTAGGAGAGCATACAATGGCTTGTTTGAGGTTGAATTTTATTGTACCGCTTCTGCGAGCAGACTGCAATAGCCATGACAGGGGAGCAGTGCAGCGAGGCGAGCGCAAGGTATCGCCTGTCGGCGTTAACACATTTTTTGGCAGAATTTCATCTCCTCTTTAACATTGTTGGGCTATACTATGGAGAAATCCTGGCGACCAGACGTATTATCCTTAGTTGTTGATAGAGGAGTTGAGCTATGCAAGTCATTCGCTGGCAGGAGACAACGCCGCCACAAGAGGAGGCGTTGCGCCGTTCCCTACAAAAAGAGGGTCTTTTGCCCTACACCTGGTCAAATGGCCCTCACGAAAGCTACACAGTTCATAGTCACAGCTATCGCAAGGTATTGTATTGTCTACGCGGCTCCATCAGTTTCACGATGCCCGATTATCGCGCTGAAGATGGTTCTGCCCTCACCATACACCTCGCGCCTGGCGATTGTTTGCTGTTGCCGCGCGGCGTGCGTCACAGCGCCCTGGTCGGCCCCGATGGTGTCACCTGCCTGGAAGCGGCCCAATAAAAGAATATGCCTCGCTTGCAACGCTACTTCCTTTCTCACAGCGAACATGCTATACTGCTCACAAGGTAGCAGCAAAGTTTTTTGCTGAGTTACTATGCGAGGGAGCGGCGTTGCTCTTCGCCCACTTCACTTTTTTTCTTTTGTATCGTCTATTTTGATAGAGGCTTTTAAATCGACGTATCGTCGCTTAGTTGTATGCAATAAAGATATGAAAGAGCAACATGGTCCCACTTCGGCGCGACCTGCGCCCGCTACCGAACAGAAGGAAGCTCCACGCTTCGGCCACTACGAATTGGTGCGTCGCATCGATGTCGGTGGCATGGGCGAGGTCTATCTGGCGCGTCAGCAAACGGCCTTTGGGCGGCTGGTTGCCATCAAGATTATCCGCTCCGACCTGATTCATGACCGGGTAGCCCGTCAGCGCTTCTTACGCGAAGCCGAGGTGAGTGCACATCTCAAACATGAGCATATCCTGCCGTTGTTTGAGTTCGGTGAGGAGCAAGGGCGGCTCTTCCTCGTCACACCCTATATCGAGGGGGGCACGCTCGCGCGTCGCCTGCAACGTGGTCCTCTCTCGTTAGCCGAGATACAGCAACTCTTCACTGCTCTAGTGAGTGCCGTTGCCTATATTCATAAGCGTGGCGTCGTTCACCGTGATCTTAAACCGAGTAATATCTTGCTCGATCAAGCGGGCGAGGACGAGCAAATCTATGTGCGCCTGATCGACTTCGGCATTGCTACCATCCAGGGGGCCAACGCGCCTCCCCATTTGACGACCGCCGGCAATGAGATGGGCACCGCCGCTTATATGGCTCCTGAACGGCTCGATGGTGTCTCTGCACCCAGCAACGACATCTACTCGCTTGGTATTATTCTCTACCAGATGATTACCGGCCACCTGCCAACCGAGGGCAAACTGCTCTCGCTGCCACTGCCTTTTCAGGAAGTGGTCAAACGTTGCACAGCACCCGATCCCCTGAATCGCTACGCCAGTGCCGATGAGTTGCTTAAAGCCTTCGAGAACGCCTGCCAGCAAATGAAGAGTGGATTACATCCTCATGCACCTCTTGCC
>DAOTVZ010000117.1:0-3036 GCA_034436045.1 Ktedonobacteraceae bacterium
GACGGGCTATTGATACCTTCTTGGCGTGGGATGACCCTGACTATCATCCCCACCAGGAAACCCCGCAAAGGAATGCTCATTCATCCCCCCCTTCAAAGGACGGGGCTTTCTGAGCCGTGATCTGTAAAACCCGAAAAAGGGGAAAGGACAAAAATGGACATTAAACAACCGGATAGCGCGTCACGTGCTGGCCTGATCACAACTGCTAGACGTTGGAAAAGGGCACGTTATCTCGGCAGTGGCTTGCTCATTCTGCTCATTGGCATTGTTATCCTGCTCATCGGCCTCAGTATTGTCAAGCAAGCATATTCTAAAGAGAGTCTGGTTGTTGGCTTCGGTGTTCTCCTTATCATCGTGGGCCTGCTCCGTAGTTTCATCGGCCTCATCACTCCAGCGCTGTCCAGTGATCTGCCGCCAAAAGAAGCGGTCCTTCCTCAACGCCGCCTCACCGATGTCCTTTTTGGACGCGGTAATGATACAAGCTCGGAAGAATAAGTAGGCCGCGCGGCAGGGCATCCTCAAGGAGCATACCTCTTGCGGGTGCCTGTCGCGCTTATCCTGTCAAAATTATTAAAACCCATTTCAGTGCTGTAACCAGAAGATAATCTCAAACGTATCTAGGACAAAATCCTTTTCAAGCGGGCGAATGGCGTTTCTTTCGGGGGAGTAATTAGCTTCGGTGGGGCTTTTGTGCGTATAATATACAGCAGATATGAACTAGTAAACTCCATTTCTTCTCTGTGAGGCAGGCTCACAGGTATTGTCATAGATTGAGAAAGCAGGTCTGAACAAAAGATGGATGCTCAGGCTCTATTCCTGTTTCAGAACCCAAACGACAACAACGGGTTTCGTGGAACACAGCGTCCTAATGGGAATGGCGGAGGTGGCAACACCAATGGCCCACGGGATAATGGCATGTCTATCATCATTCGCGTGGTGCTGATTGTGGCGGTGGCTCTGCTCGGATGGTATCTCATCCAGTACTTTTTTCAAAGCGGGAGCAGCAGTAGCTCCTCTGACAACGTGATTGAGGTTCCCTACAGTACATTTTACCAGCAGGTAGAGGCCGGTAACGTCGAGAAAGTGGTCTTCCAGGGCCAGGATATCACAGGTGTGTTCAAAAACGCCGTCACTGTGCCCAATCCCAATGGCAGCGGGACGGTCGCAGGCACCGATTTTCACCTGACGCAATTGCCGAATGGTGACCCGAACCTCATCCAGACGGTTTTGCAAAAGGTGCCCGATGTTGAGACCAAAGCGCCAGCAGATAACAACATCTGGCTCTCTATCCTCATCAATGTCGTACCCTGGTTGCTCTTGCTGGGCGTCTTCTTCTTCTTCGCCCGTCGCGCAACGCAGAGCCAGCAAAACATCTTCAGTTTTGGCAAGAGCCGCGCGAAGGTTATCATGGAGGATCGTCCCAGCACGACCTTTGCCGATGTGGCCGGGGTTGATGAGGCCAAAAACGATCTGGTGGAGGTGGTTGAGTTCCTCAAGACGCCGCAGAAGTTCCAGCGTCTGGGTGGCAAGATACCGCGCGGTGTGCTGCTGGTCGGCCCTCCAGGCACCGGCAAGACGCTCTTAGCACGCGCGGTGGCCGGTGAGGCGGGCGTCCCGTTCTTCTCGATGAGCGGCTCCGAGTTTGTCGAGGTGCTGGTCGGTGTGGGAGCCAGCCGTGTGCGTGACCTGTTCGATCAGGCCAAGAAGGCAGCGCCGAGCATCATCTTTATCGATGAGATTGATGCGGTGGGCCGTCAGCGTGGGGCCAGCATCAATAGCAACGACGAGCGTGAGCAGACGCTGAACCAGTTGCTGGTGGAGATGGATGGTTTCGACGCGCGGCAGGCAGTGGTTGTCATCGCGGCCACCAACCGCCCGGATGGGCTGGACAAGGCACTGTTGCGTCCCGGTCGCTTTGACCGTCGGGTGACGGTGGATCGGCCCGACTGGAACGGGCGCTTAGCCATTCTCAAGATTCACACGCGCGGCGTTCCACTGGCGAAGGATGTTGACCTGATTACGATTGCGCGTGGCACGCCAGGCATGGTAGGTGCCGATCTGGCGAACCTGGTCAACGAAGCGGCCCTGCTGGCGGCGCGTCGCAACCTGGATGCCGTCACGCAAGCCTGTTTCGACGAGGCGCTGGACAAGATTCTCATCGGTGCCGAGCGCCCGCTGATTTTGAGCGACGAGGATTTGAACGTCATCGCCTATCACGAGGGTGGTCATGCCCTGACCGGTCTGCTGACCGAGGGTGTCGATCCAGTAACGAAGGTGACGATTGTGCCACGTGGTCAGGCGCTGGGCGTGACGCAGTATACGCCGCTCGATGATCGCTACAACTACTCTAAGGAGTACCTGGAGGCGCAGATGGTCACGGCGTTGGGTGGACGCGCCGCCGAGCAGGTCGCTATCGGGCGCATTACGACCGGCGCAGAGAACGATTTGCAGCGTGTCACCGCCATTGCGCGCCAGATGGTCACGCGCTGGGGTATGAGCGAACGTCTGGGCACGATCTCGTTCAGTGAACGCGAAGACCCCTTCGCCGGTACCGTGCTGGCCACCGGCTCACGCGACTATAGTGAGCGCACCGCCTCGATCATCGACGAGGAGGTCAATCGCATTGTCAAACGCGCCTACGATCAGGCTGTCAGATTGCTCACCGAGCATAAAGTGACGCTGGATGCCATCGCGCGCGCGCTGCGTCTCTATGAAACCATCGATGCGAAGCAGTTGCGCCAGATCATGATTGAGACCGGGGCCATTAATGACGCCCCTGCCTCATACCGTGAATCCGCTGCCGTCTAATACCCGTAGAGGCATCTACGCGGAGCAACAAACTGGCCGGGTATTCCTGTTCCTCATAGGGGATTATCCGGCCTGCTTGTTGCTCCACACTTTACTCGTACCTCCTGTAGGGGCGTGATTCATCACGCCCTGTTCGCCCACCGAGCCGTTCGGATGGCGAGATCGTTCCGAGGGCGTGATGAATCACGGCCCGACGGGAGCGGCTTGACGGAGGAGCAGGGCGTGATG
>DAOTVZ010000118.1:0-8209 GCA_034436045.1 Ktedonobacteraceae bacterium
TGAGGACATGAGCAGCGTGCGCTTTGTGCAGGAATACACTTCTGGCGTGCCAGCCGAGCAGCAGGCTCTCTTGAGCGATGTGATCGAGGTCTATGCGAAGAGCGTCGCGCGCGTGGAGTTCAGCAACCTGCAAGACCTGGGCCAGAACGTCTGGCATATCACCAACAAGAACTCGCGTCACAGCAGTGATGGTAGCGTCACCTTCGTGATTGCCGACCTGGGCAGCAAGCTGATGTTGGAGACGATTGGCGCGGGCCTGGTGGGCAATGGCAGCGCGGGTGAACTCGTGGGCGTCTTCTTCACCGATCACGATCAGCGCTTCTCCATTGAGAGCCTTTCGCTACACGACGCGCTCTCGACCAACGCCGAGACGCTGGTCAAGGGCGTGCTGACCGACGAGTCGCGTGTTGAGTTTGATGGCATGATTCGCATCAAACCCGGCGCGCAGCAGACGGCCTCGTTCCTCTCCGCGCACGGTCTTCTGCTCAGCAAGAAGGCACGTGCCGAACTGATCCCCGGCCTGGAGATCGCCGCCAACGAGGTTAGCGCCAGTCATGGTGCCACCACTGGCCAGATCGACGAGGAGCAGTTGTTCTACCTGATGGTGCGTGGCATTCCGAAGGAAGAGGCCGAGCGTATCATCGTGCAGGGCTTCTTCGAGCCGGTGCTACAGCGCATTCCGTTGGAGAACCTGCGCGTGCGTCTGCGCCGCAGCATCGTGCGCCGCATGCGTGGTGCCTATGAAACCGAGGCCGATACCTGGGTTGACGCACAGGAGCGCTGGGAGATCGAGGGTGTAGATGAGGGTGCCATTCATCTCGACGGCAACCCGAAAGATGACGAAATCAAACTGATGGAGTATTAGCCTCATCACCTGGGCGACCCTCGATTTTCGTAGGGACGAGATTTATCGTGCGTGGGCAAGATAAATCTCGTCCCTACGGGATAATGAATGTGCGTAATTTCGTTTCTAGCGGCCTTTTCCTATAGAGGATGAATGGTTTATGACAATAGCAGAACAGAGCAGGGATGCACGGACGCCCGCTGCTCGCACCGTAGAGGAGATTCGCCGAGACTTTCCTATTCTGGCGCGCCAGGTACATGGCAAGCCGCTGGTCTATCTGGATAGCACGGCCAGCTCGCAGAAGCCGCAGTCCGTCATCGACGCCATGACCCATTACTACCAGACCTATCATGCTAATGTGCATCGTGGCGTCTACGAGATCAGCGAAGAGGCGACGGCGGCAATGGAGAAGGCGCGTGTCAAAGTCGCACGTTTCATCAACGCCCGCCATAGCAAGCAGATTATCTTCACGCGCAACACCAGCGAGAGCATCAACCTGGTGGCCTATAGCTGGGGCAGTGCCAATATCAAAGCGGGCGATCTGATCGTGCTGACCGAAATGGAGCATCACAGCAACCTGGTTCCCTGGCAGTTGCTGGCCCAGCGCACAGGCGCGCGCCTGGAATTTATTCCCGTCAGCAATGATGGTCTGCTGCAACTGGATGTCTATGCGCAATTGCTTCAGCAGCAGCCGAAGCTGGTGGCCTTTACGCATATGTCCAATGTACTGGGCACGATCAATCCGGCACGGGAGATGATTGCGCAAGCGCACGCCGCCGGAGCCATTGTACTGCTCGATGCGGCGCAGAGCGTGCCGCATCTACCCATCGATGTGCAGGCGCTGGAGGCCGATTTTGTCTGCTTTAGCGGTCACAAGATGCTCGGCCCCACCGGCATCGGTGTTCTCTACGGCAAACGCGACCTCTTAGAAGCCATGCCCCCCTTCATGGGCGGCGGCGACATGATTCGCACCGTCAAGCTGCGTGAGTCCACCTGGAACGATCTGCCCTGGAAGTTCGAGGCCGGTACGCCCGCCATCGCCGAGGCCGTTGGCCTGGGCGCTGCCGTCGATTATCTCAGCACGCTCGGTATGGAGAACGTGCAGCATCACGAGCAAGAACTGACCGCGTATGCGATAGAGCGCCTGAGCAGCGTGCCTCACCTGACCATTTATGGCCCACCGGCACATCAGCGTGGCGGCGTCATCTCCTTCACACTCGGCGATATTCATCCGCACGACCTGGCCTCTATTCTCGATCAGGAAGTGGGGGTTGCCATTCGCGCCGGTCATCACTGTGCCCAGCCCTTGATGGAACGCTTCGGCCTATCCGCGACTGCTCGCGCCAGCTTTTACGTGTATACTATGAAAGAAGAGATCGATACGCTGGTACGTGGCCTGGAGCGCGCACTGGAGATTTTTAGTCTATGATGAGGTAATTCGTAGGGATAAGGTTGATCGCGCAATGATGCGATCAAATCTTCCCTCTGGGATCAAACAATCAAGTTCAAGGGGGGCGTGGCCTATGATGGATTATCGAGAATATATATTGGATCATTATCGCAACCCGCGCAATTATGGCAAGCTCGAACACCCGGATGTTCACTCGGAGGACTCCAACCCCCTCTGTGGCGATCAACTGGCGATGGATTTGCAGGTTGAGGGCGACCACGTGACGGCGGTACGCTTCCAGGGGCGCGGCTGCGCCATCAGCCAGGCGACGGCCTCGATGCTCTCGGAGATGATTGAGGGCCATAGCATCGACGAGGTAGTTGCGCTGGGCAAGGATGATGTGCTGGAGGCGCTGGGTATTCCGCTCAGTCCGGCGCGTATGAAATGTGCCTTCCTCTCGCTGCGCGTCCTGCATCGAGGACTGGCGATGGCCGGGTTGGAGAAGCCGAAAGATGATGATGAGGAGTAACATACCATGCGCTTAAAGGGAAAGGTTGCCATCATCACGGGCGTCAGCCACGCGGGCCAGGCCGGTTTCGCGCTGGCAAAAGCCTTTGCCGCCGAAGGTGTAGACCTGGCGATCAGCGCACGCAACGCCGAACGGGTACATGCCCGCGCCCATGAGTTGCGTGCCCAGGGAGCAGCGATGGTCTTACCGATAGCCGCCGATCTAACCACCGAGGAGGGAGCCAAAGACCTGATTGAGCAGACGCTAGGCACCTATGAACGCATCGACATTCTGGTCAATCTTGCCGGTGGCCTGACCAGATACGGGCCATCCGACGAACTCTCATTGGCCGACTTCGAGGCCGAGTTGAACAATAATTTGCGCTCGACCTTCCTCTGCACACGTGCCGTCTGGCCCACCATGCGCAAACAGGGCGGCGGCAAGATACTGAATTTCAGTCGCGCGGGCGGCGTCGAAGGCTCCGGGCCAAATATGCTGGCCTATAATTGTGCTAAAGCGGGCGTTGACGCGTTGACACGCACCTTTGCGAAGGAGGGCAAAAATCTGAACATTCAGGTGAATGCCATCGGCCCCGGCCTGCTTATTACGCAGAGCAACCTGGAGTCGATGAAACCCACGCCGGAGGAGATCAAGCACAAGTGGGTTCCGCTAGAGCAATTGGCGGAGGCGGCGCTCTTCCTGCTCACCTCAGATCTCAGCGGCATAATCCTGCCAGTCACGCGCCTATAGTCTATAAATCTCTTCTATTGGTTAAGGAACAGCGTGTAAGAAACAGGTTGTGATAATGAATTTGCACAAGAGTCGGCAATGGCCCCATCCCGTAGGGGCGTGATTCATCACGCCCTGAGAACGGCGTGGGGGCGAGAAGGGCGTGATAAATTTGCACAAGAGTTGGCGATGGCCCCATCCCGTAGGGGCGTGATTCATCACGCCCTGAAAAGGGAGCGGCGATACCGCTGGTGAGAATTCATCATCACGCCCTGAGAACGGCGTGGGGGTGAGGAGGGCGTGATGAATCACGCCCCTACGGGAGCGGTGATGTCGCTGGTGAAAATGCCTCATCACCCCCTGAAAGGGGAGCGGCGGACGAAGAGGGCGTGATAAATTTGCACAAGAGTCGGCAATGGCCCATCCCGTAGGGGCGTGATTCATCACGCCCTGCTCGCGGCGATACCGCTGGTGAGAGTTCAGAATCGTACCTTAATGGTGATCTATGACAGAATGGTGATCTATGACAGATTTTATCAAAGTGGCATCCTACAGTGATATTGAGGAGGGCGGCATGATGCCGCTGGAGGTAGATGGTGAACTGGTCTGTCTGGCGAAAGTCGAGGGCCACATCTACGCCTTTACCGACAATTGCACGCACATCAGCGGCCCTCTGAACGAAGGGGAACTGAGCGGTTGCGTACTGACCTGTCCCTGGCACGCGGCCCAGTTTGATATTCGTACTGGTAAAGTACTGCGTGGCCCCGCCCGCCAGGATATTCTCACCTACCCCGTCAAAGTCGAAGATAACGTCATCTATATTCAGTTGCCTGATGAGGACGAATAGCCCGCTACCATAGGCAGGTAACGACCGGCTCACCTTTATGAATCGGATTTGCAGGTAGTGGTAGAGAGCATGAAAGCTTAACTTTCTGCACAAAATAAACAACTTTTCGGTGATGGTTTCTGGTACACTGGCTCATATGTCAGGGTTTGTACTCTTGAGGAGCAATGTCTATGACACCAGAAACCTCTCATTGGATCGGGAAACCGTTACCCAGAGTCGAAGATGAACGGCTCGTGCGTGGCATGGGCCGCTTCATCGATGATCTCACCCCTTTCCCCGGCTGTAAGGTTGCCACCATCTTACGTAGCCCCTATGCCCACGCCATCATCAAAACGATTGAAGTTCAGGAAGCGTTACAGGCTCCTGGCGTAATCGGTATCATTACAGGTGCAGACATCAAACGCGAGATGCGACCCTTTCCCGTCGGCGTACCCGCGCCCGTCGCGTACTATCCGATGGCAATCGAGAAAGTGCGCTTTGTTGGAGAGCCGGTAGCTGTGATCGTGGCGGAGTCGCGGGCCTTAGCAGAGGATGCGGCAGAGATGGTACAGGTAGAATATCAACCACTTCCTGTCGTGATGGCGGTGGAAGAGGCCGCACAGAGCGCTAGCGTGTTGCTGCACGAACAGGTCGGCAGCAATGTCGTGAGCCACCGCACTTTTTCATTTGGTGAATGGGAGCGATATTTGCGCGAAGCACCTCATATCATTGAGGCACGCTTCGAGTACCCCAAAACGACGGCCACACCTATCGAGACGTATGGTGTCATTGCAGATTATGCTCCTGGCACCGGCGAGTATACCGTGTGGGCCAATTTTCACGGCCCCTTTACCTTGCATACGGTGATGGCACAGGCCCTCAAAGTTAGCCCTCACCAGTTACGCCTGCAAGTTCCCGCCGATATTGGCGGTTCATACGGCATCAAATCTGCTATCTACCCTTATATTACCCTGATGGCGGTAGCGGCAAAACTGCTTGGTTGCCCGGTACGCTGGTGTGAAGACCGTCTGGAGCATTTGCAAGCCAGTTCGAGCGGCACCGATAGAGTGAGCTACCTGACCGGCGCGCTTGACGAGCAGGGGCATGTACTGGCTCTCAAATTAGTACAATACGATGATGTAGGAGCGTACATTCGCGCGCCAGAGCCAGCTACGCTCTATCGTGTTCATGGCGACATGACCGGGGCGTATGATATTCCCTCTCTGTTTGTCGAGAACTACGCTGTAGTAACCAACAAGATGCCTACCGGATTGATTCGTGGCTATGGCGGGCCGCAACTCTATTTTGCCCTCGAACGCTTTATGGACATTGCGGCTCATCGTCTGGGTATCGATCCGCTAGAGATACGCAGGCGCAATCTCATTCGTGCCGATCAGTTCCCATTTCGCACTCTGAGCGGTGGTATCTATGATAGTGGCAACTACGAGGCGGTGTTAGAGAAAGCTGCGGAACTGAGCAACTATCAGCAGTTTCGTCTTGCTCAGCGTCAGCAGCACACAGATAGTGTGGGACGGCGTGTGGGCATCGGCATGGCGGCTGTGGTTGAACCGTCCGGCTCCAACATGGGCTATGTGAGTGTGGCTTTCTCGGCAGAAGAGCGCGCGAAACAATTACCCAAATCGGGCTGTACCGCTGCCGCGACGGTCGCTATCGACGCGCTGGGGGGTATTACAGTACGTATCGACAGCACACCGGAGGGACAGGGCCACGAGACGGCTGTCCAGCAGATCGTAGCAGACGTGTTGACGGTCGAACCGCGCAGCGTGCGCGTCATCGCTGAAATGGATACCGCCACCAGTCCCTGGTCAATTGCTTCCGGCAGCTATTCCAGCCGCTTTGCCTCGCTCGGCTCCAGCGCCGTATACACAGCAGCAGTGCAAGTCAAACAAAAACTTCTTCGTCTGGCGGCGGAGCAACTCCACGTGCCTGAGCATGAATTGAGCCTCTGTCATGGGCGCGTCTATCATGGTGAGCGAGAAACCACCCTCTCGCTGAGGCGGCTGGCCGGTTTGACACACTGGAATCCGGCGCAACTGCCCGCCCATGTGTCGCCAGGGGTCTTTGAAACCTGCTATTACAGCCTCGATACCGTTGCCCCGCCCGATGAGGAGGATCGCGTCAACTCCTCGGCTACCTATGGCTTTCTCGTCGATATTGTCAAGGTCGCTATTGACGTGGAGACGGCTGAGATCACGATCCTCGATTATGTGACCGTGCATGACGCCGGTCGCCTGCTCAATCCCCTGCTGGCGCATGGGCAGATTCTGGGTGGGCTGGCTCATGGGCTGGGGATTGCGCTCTTCGAGGAACTTCGCTACGACGAAAATGGTCAACTCCTCAATGGCACCTTTGCCGACTATCTGTGCCCGACCGTAGCCGAGATGCCTGTACCGCGTATTGCCCATATCGAGACGCCCTCTCCTTTGACGCCACTGGGCGCGAAAGGATTGGGTGAAGGCAATACGATGAGTGTTGGAGCCGCGCTCGCCAACGCCGTCGCCGACGCGCTGGGCGTTGAGCCAACCGCGTTGCCGCTCTCCCCATCGCGTATCTGGCAACTGCTTGTGCAGATGCAAGAGCAGGAGGTCAAGCATGAAACCAGCCGCATTTGATTATCTGCGTGCCGAGACGCTGGATGAGGCCCTCGCCGCGCTGGCCGATACGGGGCACGAGATAAAAGTGCTAGCCGGAGGACAAAGTCTCGTTCCTTTGCTCTCGATGCGCCTGACGCGCCCACAAGCCGTACTTGACATTAATCGCCTTGCCGATTTATCTACTCTTGAGCGTAAGGAAGAGGCTGATACGCTCACCATCGGTGCGCTTGTCCGACAACGGCAGTTAGAGATATTTACAGAAAATGAGCCACGAGCGCGTCTTCTGCATGAGGCGCTTTTGCACATCGGGCATCCACAGACACGCAATCGTGGCACTGTAGGCGGCAGCCTTGTCCATGCCGATCCTTCGGCAGAGTTACCATTGCTTCTGACCGTGCTGGATGGCGCGGTCGTCCTCAAAAGCGTTCGTGGAGAGCGCACTGTGGGCGCGAGAGACTTCTTCTTGTCGCACTATACAACAGCCATCGAGGCCGACGAATTGCTCGTTGCGAGCATCTGGCCTTTACCAACAGCACGTGCGGGTACTGCTTTCAAGGAATTTCGCCGCCGTCACGGCGATTTTGCGCTCATGGCAGCAGCATGTATTCTGCTGCTCGACCAGCAGAGACGCATCCAATCCATACAGCTTGCGCTGAGTGGGCTGGCCGAGACACCGTTCATCGTCGATGAGACGCGCATGCTGCTTGGCAGTCCCTGGAACAAAGAGGCGGGACGCGCCCTGGCCGCCGCTGTCGTACAGCATTTACGCTTTGTAGATGATGTGCAGGCGACGGCGGCTTACCGACGACAACTGGCGAGCGTGCTGGTCGAAAGAATTGTGGAGATGGCCTATAACGAAGCCGTAGCAAAGGAGCAGACTCATGTATGAGGTCAGAGCAGATATGCTGGCAACCATCACCTTGCGCGTCAATGGGCGCAGTAGACGCATCGCAGTAGAACCGCGCACATTGCTCAGCGATGCGCTACGCAGCGAATGCGGCCTGACGGGAACGCATGTAGGGTGTGAACATGGCGTGTGTGGCTCCTGCACGGTGCTGGTCGATGGGGTCGCCGTGCGCAGTTGCTTGCTGCTGGCGGTCGCAGTTGAGGGCTGTGAGATTACGACTATCGAGGGATTGAGCCAGCATTCCGCCTTTCCGGCGCTGTATCGTGCCTTTACAGAGCATCATGCGCTGCAATGCGGATTTTGTACTCCTGGCATCGTTGCTACAGCGATGGCAGAGGTAATTGGCAAGCAGGTTGACGAGGCGCAGATCACGCAGTTGTTGAGTGGACA
>DAOTVZ010000119.1:0-12790 GCA_034436045.1 Ktedonobacteraceae bacterium
GCTTGAGGGGACTGCAAGATTTGATGCGCCTTCGTGCGGGCGACAATGGTGCGAAGTTTCATGAGCTAGCCCCGGCTTGAGGGGACTGCAAGAGATAACGGTAATAGGCCGTATGGCGACTCCTTACCGTTTCATGAGCTAGCCCCGGCTTGGGGGGACTGCAAGCTTCTTGCAACAACAATAGGGGTACTCACAAATAACAGTTGCATAGAAAAGCCCCGGCGTGAGGGGACTGCAAGCTATGATGGGTAAGGGTATAAAACACGAATTTTGTATTGATACAACGAAACGCCTCATATCTCTACGGACAGAGAGAAGTATTACCGTTGCCAGTGAACTTTGTAAAACTTCATTATTGCTCCATGTTCGGTGAAAATTTGTGACGCTTTCGTGACATCAATTGTTGGTATTTTGCTCCCGAATTGCTTATGATTCCAGCACAAATTGTTGCGTTGGAAACAACGACGCTATTGGAGTGGAGTCCAAAAACAAAAAAGGAGCAAGATATCGCGTGCAGAAAGTCATACAGCCCACCCGTTCATGGACAAGAGAAGATTTGCATAATCGTCCCTTTATCGTGATCTATGAGGTCACGCGCGCCTGCAATCTCGCGTGCGTCCACTGCCGGGCTGAAGCACAACCGCATCCACACCCGCTGGAACTGCGTACTCAGGAATCGCTGCGGCTACTTGACGAGATCGCCGAGTTACAACCAGCAACTCTTGTTTTGACCGGTGGCGATCCTCTCCTACGAAAAGACCTGGAACTTCTCATCCGCCACGCAGTCGAAGCAGGTGTGCGCGTCTCTATCACGCCAAGCGTGACGCGGCGTGTTACCAGAACGGCCATCACGAATCTAAAAGCATGGGGCATTACCCAGATCGCCTTCTCGCTGGATGGTGCAAGCGCGGAAGTGCATGATGGTTTTCGCAAAGTACCTGGAACATTCGAACGCACACTACAAGCCCTTCAATGGGCAAAAGAAGCTGGTTTACCATTACAAATTAACACGACTGTCACCAAAGCGACGGTTGCTGATCTGCCGGGCGTTGCCAGAATCGCCGAAGAGGTCGGCGTCCAACTCTGGAGCGTCTTCTTTGCTGTGCCTACCGGGCGCGCGACGCAGGAATCTATGCTCTCTCCTGCTGAGCATGAGCAAGTTTTCGAGTATCTGGCAGATATGAGCCAGCGGGTTCCATTTAGTATTAAAGCGACTGCCGCTCCGGCATATCGTAGAGTGCTGGCACAACGTCGTGCTTCGCAAGTACAGGGAAGGCTGGTTGCGGCGGGCGGCAGGTCGCCAGTGCCCATTAATGATGGGTTAGGATTTGTCTTTATTTCGCATATTGGTGATGTGTACCCGAACGGTTTCTTCCCGCTCTCCCTCGGCAACGTGCGCCGCGAAAAGCTTACCAACCTTTACCGTGATCATCCGTTGATGAAATCGTTGCGCGATCCAGAGCAATTGCATGGAAAGTGCGGTGTATGCGAGTTTCGCACTATATGCGGCGGGAGCCGTGCGCGCGCATATGCCGTTTATGGTGATCCTCTGGCTTCCGATCCTGCCTGTGCCTACATCCCTGTCGCCTACGCCACACAGGTAAAGCAAGATGATGAGCAGAGCGGTACTCAGGCGGTATCGGTTTCCACCCCTTTCAGCGTGCCCCGGCACGGACAGGCGCAGGCGACGACAGGCGTAATGGTGATGGCACTTGGCACACCTGACGGCCCGGACGATATCGAGGGATACTATACACGTATGCGTGGAGGACGCCCCCCGACCCTCTCGCTGTTGCAGGACCTGCAACGTCGCTACGCGGCCATTGGTGGGAGATCACCTCTGCTCGGACATACAAGGGGGCAGGCACGTGGCTTGCAAAGCGCACTCGATCAGCTTGCCCCAAATCGCTACCGTGTCACGTTGGGAATGCAGCATTCGCATCCCACTATTGAAGAAAGCGTGACGGAACTGACTGACAGCGGCGTGCAACGCATCATTGGACTCGTCCTCGCCCCCCACTATTCCAGCTTGAGTGTAGGAGTGTACAGTCAGCGGCTCCAGAATGCCGCCCGACAGGCTTCTCTGCCGGTATCCCTCATCAAACACTGGCATCTGGCTCCGGGATACCTTCATTTCTTAGAAACGGCGGTACAGGCGGCACATGAGAACTTAATGCACCAGAGTGGTCTCGCTGCCGATAGCATCCAGGTACTCTTCACGGCACATAGTCTACCGCAGAGGATTTTAGAGATGGACGATCCTTATCCAGACCAGGTGCGTGAGACGGCAGAAGCGGTAGCACGCCGGTTGAACCTTCCACGCTGGTCAGTGGCGTGGCAAAGCGCCGGGCGAACTGCCGAACCCTGGATTGGGCCATCTCTGTTAGATGTCCTGGCGGAACTGTCGGACACGGCGGTTAAAGGTGTGGTTGTGTGCGCTGCGGGATTTGTTTCCGACCACCTCGAAATCTTGTACGACCTGGACATTGAGGCACGGCAGGCCGCCAGACAATCAGGACTGGCCTTTGAGCGCACAGCCATGCCTAACAGCGATCCTGGCTTTCTCGCGGCACTGGCACACATCGTCCATCACCATGCTGAAGCGGAAGGTGAGGAGTAGGTCGATGAGACATGTCGTAGTTCTCGGCGGGGGCATTACCGGACTGGCAGCCGCGTATACACTCACCCAGGCGGGGAGAGATGCTTTACATGTGACCATCGTCGAGGCGGACAAGCGCATTGGGGGCAAAATTCGCACCCGGTCGTTCGCTGGTGTACCTGTCGATCTTGGGCCAGAAGCATTCGTCGCGCGCGGGCCAGAAGTGCGAGCGATGTACCGGGCGCTAGGGCTGGAAGAAGCTCTAAGCGCGCCGGTAGCCAGCAAGACGTATGTATGGACGCGGGGACGTTTGCGCTCACTACCAGAAGGGCTAGTATATGGCATACCGACCACCCCCTGGGCGATTGCCCGCTCAGGTCTTCTCTCTCCCGTCGGTATCGCGCGCGCCGGCCTCGACATGCTCCTGCCGCGTTCTTCGCTGCCGCCCGATCCCTCGATCACTCAGGTGATCGGCCCTCGTTTCGGAAGAGAGGTTGTTGAACGGCTGGTCGAGCCTCTGCTTGGTGGTATTCACGCGGGCCGCGCCGACCGGCTCAGTCTGGCATCTGTCGCACCCCATCTCGCAGCAGCAGCCAGACAGCATCGCAGCCTGATGTTGGGGCTACGCTCTGCTCGTCCTCTAAGAGAGACAAAGGCGGCACCCATGCTACTCAGCATAACTGGAGGACTTGAACGTCTGGTTGATCGCTTGCACGATGCGCTTCATAACGTGGACATACGAACCGGGGCATGCGCCACCGCCCTTTCCCTCTTGCCTGATGGAGGCTATCAGGTATTCCTCGATCAGGCCGCTCCTATAATCGCGGATGCTGTCATCCTGGCAACCCCTTCCTGGGCAACCGCGCGCATTATACAGAATATTGCACCAGAAATCTCTTCCCGCCTCGATCACATTAACTATGCTTCGGTAGTCACAGTGTTGCTGGCCTATCCCGCCTCGGCCTTCACCAGATCTGCTGAAGATAGCGGCTTCCTGGTTCCGCGTGTCGATGGGCATCTGCTCACCGCCTGTACGTTCTGCACAAACAAGTGGCCTCATGCACGCAGTACTGAAAAAATCATTGTACGCTGCTCGGCGGGCCGCTTCGGCGATGAGCGCGCCTTGCAATTCGATGATGAATCACTGGTCGATCACCTGCATAGTGAGCTTGCATGTGCATTGGGCATACGCGAGCGCCCGCAGGAGCGGCTGGTTACGCGCTGGGAACGCGCGCTTCCTCAATACGAGACAGGACATCAGGCGCGGGTGGCTGAAATCGAAACGGCTCTGGCGCGCTGGCCCGGCCTCGTCCTGGCAGGAGCATCGTATCATGGCGTGGGCATCTCTTCCTGTATTCAGGACGGGATACAGGCGGCTCATCGCGCACAAACATACCTCGCTACTATAAGACAAAGTGTACCTTGACCTTCAACGCATGGCACGAGGTATGCGCAATCCGCCGGGGTGCCCGCATCCAACGAGCAACAAAAGCGGCCACAATCGAGTGAACCCGATCATGGCCGCTTTTGTTGCTCGTTAGTCTATTTCCTCTTATTTGTCCTTCTCACCGACTGTCAGCGCGGCCTGCGCGGCAGCGAGGCGGGCGACGGGGACACGATAGGGCGAGCAGCTCACGTAGTTGAGGCCAACCATATGGCAGAACTCGATACTATCGGGGTCGCCACCATGCTCACCGCAGATGCCCAGTTCCAGGTCGGGATTGGCCTTGCGACCCTTCTCGACGGCCATACGCACCAGTTGGCCCACGCCATCGCGGTCGAGCGTCTGGAATGGATTGGTGGGCAGAATCTTGACCTTTTCTTTTAACCCTGGCTCTTCCAGACCATCCAGGTACTTGAGCAGGAACTTGCCCTCGGCATCATCGCGGCTGAAACCGAAGGTAGTCTGCGTCAGGTCGTTGGTGCCAAAGCTGAAGAAGTCGGCTACAGTGGCGATCTGGTCGGCAGTGAGAGCGGCGCGTGGCAGCTCGATCATGGTGCCGAACTTGTAGTCAATGGCCTCACCGGCTTCATCGGCAATCTCGTGGGCCACAGCTTCAAGCTGGCGGCGTACCTCTTTCAACTCGTTGACATGCCCGACGAGCGGGATCATGATCTTAGGGTGAACCTTGATACCCTCTTTCGCCACCTCGCGCGCGGCCTCAAGAATGGCGCGCGTCTGCATAACGTTGATCTCAGGGAAGAGCAGACCCAGGCGGCAGCCGCGCAGACCCAGCATGGGGTTCATCTCACGCATTGAGCCGACGGCCTCCAGCATGGCGCGTTTCTCGGCCAGCAGGGCTGGATTCTCGTTGGTGATCTCCAGGCGTGTGACCTCAACCAGCAGTTCCTCATAGGAAGGCAGGAACTCGTGCAGAGGCGGGTCGATCAAGCGAATCACCACCGGATAGCCCTCGCCGGTCTGCGGGTTGACCATTGCCTTGAAGATACCTTCGAAATCGCTGCGCTGGAAGGGCAACAACTGGTCGAGCGCGGCCTGACGCTCCTCTTTGCTCTTGGCCAGGATCATCTTTTGTACGATGGGCAGGCGCTCCTGCTCCATGAACATATGCTCAGTGCGGCACAGGCCAATGCCCTCGGCTCCGAACATGACGGCGCGCTGGGCATCACGCGGGTAGTCGGCATTGGCCCACACGCCCAGCGTGCGATACTTGTCGGCCCAGGCCAGTAACTGCTTCAGGTCGGTTTCTTTATCAAAATCGGCATCGACCGTGCGAATAATGCCCTGGAAGACCTCGCCGGTCGCGCCATCGATGGAGATATCGTCGCCCTCGTGAATGACAATATCGGAGCCAACGACGCGGAACAGGCGCTCCTCTTCACTGACGCGAATATCCTCACAACCGGCGACGCAGGGCAGACCCAGACCACGAGCTACGACGGCGGCATGGCTGGTTGCACCACCGCGCGCGGTCAGAATACCCTTTGCCACCAGCATACCATGCACGTCATCGGGGCTGGTTTCGGGACGCACCAGGATCACCGGTACCTTGTTCTTGCCCAACTCTTCGGCACGGTCAGCATCGAAGATGGCCTTGCCGGTGGCCGCGCCAGGAGAGGCGTTCAGGCCCTTCGCCAGCAGGCGGCCCTCTTTAGCGGCCTTTTTCTTCTCCTCCTCGTCAAAGCGCGGCAGCAGCAATTGATAGACCTGCTGCGGATCGACGCGCTTAACGGCCTCCTGCTCGCTAATCAGACCCTCGCGTACCATATCAACGGCAACCTTGACGGCGGCAGGCGCGTTGCGCTTGGCCGAGCGGGTTTGCAGCATGTAGAGACGGCCATGCTCAACGGTGAACTCCAGGTCCTGCATGTCGTGATAGTGCTGCTCCAGACGCTGCGCAATCTCCTGGAATTGCTGATAAACTTCCGGCAGCTCTTCCTTCAGCTTGCTAATGGGGGATGGGGTGCGAATACCGGCCACCACATCTTCTCCCTGGGCGTTCAGCAAATACTCGCCGTACAACTCCTTCTCGCCCGTGCTGGGATTGCGCGTGAAGGCCACGCCGGTGCCGCTATCGCTACCCATGTTGCCAAAGACCATGCTCTGTACATTTACCGCAGTGCCGAGGGTGTGCGGAATCTTGTTATAGTTACGATAGTCGATAGCACGCTTGTTGTTCCACGAGGAGAAGACGGCCTCGATAGCTTTGCGCAACTGTTCGTACACATCGGTGGGGAAAGGTTCGCCGGATTGCTTCTCAGCAATCTGCTTAAATTCGACGACCATCTGCTTGAGCATGTCGGCGGGAATCTCGGCATCAGTTTTGACGCCCGCCTTCTCTTTGTACCGATCAAGCACCTCTTCAAAAGCGCGTGGATCGGCATTGAGAACGATCTTACTAAACATCTGGATAAAACGGCGATAGGCGTCATAGGCAAAGCGCTCATCGCCGGTCAGCGCGACCAGCCCCTGCACCGTCTCGTCGTTAATGCCCAGGTTCAGCACGGTATCCATCATGCCCGGCATGGAGAACTTAGCACCGGAGCGCACGGAGACCAGGAGTGGATTCTCCTTGTCGCCAAATTTTTTGCCGGTCTGCTGTTCAATGATCTTGAGCGCGGCCAGGGCCTGTTGCCACATACCTTCGGGGAACTGCTTGCCAGCATCATAGTAAGCGTTACAAGCTTCGGTGGTGATGGTGAAACCGGGGGGAACAGGCAAACCCGCATTCGTCATCTCGGCCACGCCCGCGCCCTTGCCACCGAGCAGGTCGCGCATCTTCGCGTTGCCTTCACTAAAGAGGTAGACCCATTTACGCGGAGACTGCTGCACAGCGGCATCCAACTCCGTGCGGGCTATCTGCTGTGTCATAAAAATAACCCTCCAACACAATTTTTTGTCATGACACCCGTTGGCATGGAATGACACTTTTCATAGGTGTCATACATTACGCCTTCAACACAATATTTCTCGCCCAACGCATTACGCTTCGCGCATATTGTACATACTGACTCGCCTGCTCTGCGCTAATCACCTCATCGGCCTCCTCAGGCGGAGTATCGGCGTAGAAGGCTTCAGGATGAAATGGCGTGAGTATATCCATCAGGTTCAGGATTGCAGGCGGCGCGCCGATCTTCTCGCCTAACGCGCGTAGATCATGGTCATAGGCCAGGCGGCGTCCGAAACGCAACAGGGCAATAGACTGCGCCGCCTTCTCGACGGCCTGATTACAAAAGTCCGCGCACGCGAAGTGGCGTCCCAGCGCCAGTTCAACACCCGCAGTTGCCATGTCCTGAGCCGCCTCGGCATAGAGTGCTAATGCCCCTTGCAGATCGCTTTGCAAAGGCTTCTCGCCGCCTTCCGTGTTATCGTCGTCGTCATCCTGCATGTAGGGTCGCCGCGCCGGTGCGTCGTAGTGTACATCATCGTGCAATGTCACGCCTTGCGTAAGTAGAGCTTCGATCTCCTGGATATCCCGCTCGCTCATCGCGTCGCGGTCTTCATCCTTGCCATCATACCGTTGTGCCATCTCTCTTGCCCTCGCAAACACCATGCGGAACTAGCGCAAAACGCATGGAATAACACCATATCCTGAAAATCCTGTCGTGATACTATACCGCGCTTATGCATAGGATATGATGAAGTGCGCTCCGCAAATGGTGCGCAATCTCAGGATTGCTACCTTTGCACATAGTATGCCAAGAGATAGATAATGTCAATAACTTCGCCGCTTCTTGTAAAAATGTCACTTCATGAGCAAGCAGGCCAGCGGGGATAGCTTGCTCATGGCTTCCCTACCTCGCCGCCCCAAGTGCAGTAGTTCACAGAGAAACTGTGCTGTATGAAATAGTATTTGCTCACGATAGCGGGTACAATCATCCCTGTAAAAGAAATCTGCGCCTAATGTATACAGGCATATACAGAAAAATCTCCTAAAGGAGTCTAAAGGAGTCGCAAATGAGCATCACAACACTTCGCACACAGTTACAGTATGGAATCATGATTCTGGCCTGCCTCGTCGTAATGGGGCTATTCTCCGCCTGCGCCGGTGTGGCGGGCAGCGGCAGCAACGGCAACAGCCTGACCCTCACCGGCTCCGTGCAGTCGGTGAGCGCCGCCAACCACTCGGTCACGATCAATGTCAACGGACAGTTGTATACTATTAGCGGACTGAGCGACCAGGAAGTGCAAGCGCTCCAGAGCCAGGTTGGCAAGGTCTACTCCATCCAGGTGACGCAGAATGGCAGCAGCTACACCCTCGCCACTGGCACCGAACCCCAGGAAGAGGTCAATGCCACCCCTGGCGTCACCACGACTACCAACAACAATAACAACACCCCCTTTGAGGCTGGCACCATCGAGTTTGTTGGCAAGGTGCAGAACGTCAATGGGAGCAATGTGACGATCCTGATGCCCGATGGGCACACGTTAACCGCCATCGTCAACGCACAAACAGACCTTTCTGACATGAATGGTGCTTCTCCGAGCAACGGGCAAATGCTCAAGGTGACAGCTACAGCAAATAGCGACGGCACATTTACGGCACAAAAACTGGGTATCGCGGATAGTGGTGATCTGGCCGATGCGAACACTGTAACGTATCAAGGCGTAACTACCAGCGCCGTCGGCAGCGATAACGTTCTGCACTTCACCGTCGGTACTATGAGCTTCGCCTTCCCCATCGGCAACGGCGCAGATCTGGGCGATTTCAATAACAACGCGCAGTCAATTGGAGCCAATCAGAGCGTGAAGGTTGAGGTGCTCTTCAACGGCACCAGCGGCTCTGTGACAAAGGTGAGCAACCCGAACAACTAGCAAAAGCACAAGAGCAGCATAAAAGCATGGCTCATGCTCTACTCTCAAGCGACGCGACCAGGAGACTCCCTGGCTCAACACCAGCCAGTCTGGTAGGGCGGGCTTGAGGCGGGGAGCAGGACACCCTTCGTGAGTATCCTGCTCCCCGCTTTTTGCGTTCATCTGATACATCCATACCAGTACCCGATATGGCATAATATGAACAATATATTTGGACGACAGGAAGCGGCAATCTTTGATTGAAATGGTTTGGCCCCGTAGGGGCGTGATTCATCACGCCCTGCTGGTTCGTCTGTCGTGCCGCGCTCAGGGCGTGATCAATCACGCCCCTACGGAGCCGAGGTCGATGGAGCATTTTCTTCATCATGCCTTGCCCGTACATTGCGCCGATCTCGTGGACAAATGTGGTTCCAAAAGGCGTTACCCAGCGTGCGCGACACGTGTCACGGGCAGGGCGTGATGAATCACGCCCCTACGATGTCGATGGGGTGGCAGTACGTGTTGATAGTAGAATGGCAGGTAATTTCAGTGCAAGGGTAGACAGAAAGGTAGAGACGATGCAGAATTATCAATCAGACCCGCATATCCATCCACACAATGAGCATGACCACAATGGACACAAGCATCATCACGACGATGAACACCCCCACGAACATGAACATAGGCACGGGCATGGTGGGCACGGACACGAGCATGGCACTGTGAATGCGGAATTATACAGCGACCAGATAGGACTGCGTGCGGTGCAACTTTCGACGGCAGGCATGCTGCTGGTTTCGCTTATTCAATTCACTATCGCTCTCATCGGGGGCAGCGCCGGTCTGCTCGCGGACGCGCTGCACAACGGCGGTGATGTACTCACCACTATCGCGCTCTGGATTGCTTTTTCGCTCTCGCGTCGTGCCGCCAACGAGCGTTATACGTATGGCTATCATCGCAGCGAGGATCTGGCAGGCATTTTTATCGTGCTGGTCATTATCGCCAGCGCCGTCGCTAGCGCGGTGGAGTCCATTCTCAAACTGGCTCACGGCAATGTGCCAACACAGATTTATCTGAGCATGGCGGCGGCGCTGGTCGGTGTGATCGGCAACGAGGCGCTGGCGCAGTACAAGATTTCGGTCGGCAAACGCATCAATAGCGTGCCGTTGATCGCCGATGGGCAGCATTCGCGCATCGACGGCCTGACCTCGCTGGCCGCGCTCATCGGCCTGATCTTTGTCCTCTTCGGTTTGCCGATTGCCGACCCCATTGCAGGACTGGTTATCACCATCGTCATCATTACCGTCGTCTACTCGACCTCGCGTAGCGTGCTACAGCGATTGCTCGACGCTGTTGACCCCCACCTCGTACCGGCGATTTACAAGGTTGCCAGTGAGACGGCGGGCGTGGAAGATGTCAACGATATTCGTGCGCGCTGGGTCGGCCATACCCTGCACGTGGCGCTCAATATCGAGGTAGACGCAAACAAGACGCTGGCGCAGGCACACGATATCGCCGAAGAGGTACGGCATCGCCTCTTTCATACTATCGAAGGACTCAGTGAAGTCATCATCCATACCGACCCACACGGTCATGATACCGACCCACACGCGAAGATGGCCCACCACCTTCAGAATGCCAATCGCCCCATCACCCCACGGTAATGATGCAATCTTTGATAGGGCGAGCTTGTACAAGCTCGCCTTGTTTTTACCTGCCCGCTCTCTTGCTTTCAAGATGCTCTACTAGCCACTTGACAAAATCGGCAATATCACTATACTTCTGTTTAGAGACATCGCATGCCAGCTTCTATTGCAGAATACTCGTCTTCTGCCTGTAGGAGTGATGTCCGAAAGACATGTTGAAAAAATGTCTCCCAGACATGCTGCGTCGATGCCTGTTTTGCTCTATACTCTGTTCTCGCGGCACTTTTTTGTCTGTGACTTTGCATCTCATATGCTGCAAATCATTGCCAGCATGCGGAGTATAGAGACGTTGTTCGTTGTATTTAGTGCCTTCGTGATTAAAAGGAGACACACTTGAAGAAATTCGCTGTACTTTTCTCCGTTCTCGCTCTACTGGTCGTGCTGGCGGCAGGCACGGCGGTGAAGGCGTTTGCTCAACAAGTCCCGGCTAAAAGCGCCGCGCCACACTTTTCGCGTGTTTGCCCGGTAGCGACCGCCGGTTCTGCTTCGTGTGATGCAATCCTGGTCACTCCCGGTAGCTCAGCGACAAGTATGCAGATCAAGCAAAATACTACCCCGGCAGGCTATGGGCCTGCGGACCTGCAATCTGCTTATAATCTGACCAGCGCGTCGGCAAACGCTGGCAGCGGCGAGACAGTGGCCATCGTCGATGCCTACAATGATCCCAACGCGGCCTCCGACCTGGCCGTGTATCGCTCGACCTTCGGCCTGCCTCCCTGCACCGTCTCGAACGGCTGCTTCAAGCAGGTGAATCAGAATGGTAGCACCAGCGGCCTGCCCAAGAACAACGCGAGCTGGTCACAGGAGATTTCGCTCGACCTGGATATGGTTAGCGCTATCTGTCCCAACTGCCACATTCTGCTGGTCGAAGCCAATTCCCCTAGCTTCACCAATCTGGGCACGGCGGTCAACACGGCGGTGAAGTTGGGTGCTAACGCGGTCAGTAACAGCTATGGCGGCTCGGAGTCCAGTGGCGAACTGTCATATGCCAGCTACTACAGCCATCCAGGCGTCGCTATCACGGCCAGCGCGGGCGATAGCGGCTATGGTGTCGAGGTGCCCGCCGCCTACAACACAGTAACAGCCGTTGGTGGCACGACGCTCACCCGCGCCAGCAACACACGCGGTTGGAGCGAGACCGTCTGGAGCGGCACAGGCAGCGGATGCAGCGCCTATGTCTCCAAACCCTCCTGGCAGACCGACCCCGATTGCAGCAGACGCACGGTCGGCGATATTGCGGCGGATGCAGACCCGAACACGGGCGTCGCGGTCTACGATAGCTATGCCTATCAAGGCGTAAGCGGCTGGCTCGTCTTCGGTGGCACCAGCGTGGCCTCTCCGATCATCGCCAGCGTCTATGCGCTGGCCGGAAACGCAGCCAGTCTCAATCTTAATGGTGCCTCATACATCTACAGCCATTACAGCGGTAATGTGTACGATGTCACCAGTGGCAGCAACGGCTCCTGCGGCGGTACCTACCTCTGCACAGGCGAGGTCGGCTACGATGGTCCCACCGGCTGGGGCACACCCGATGGCATAGGAGCATTCTAACCCCTTCCTAACTTCTGAAACTCCCCTACGTGGGCCACGTTTCATCACGCCCTGCTCGCCCGTCGAACCGCGAACAGGGCGTGATCATGATTTTTTCTCCCAAAACCGGCCATCACCTCACCCCGTAGGGGCGTGCTTCATCACGCCCTGCTCGCCCGTCAAGCCGCTCCCTGGGCATCACCATGACCTTTTCTCCCAAAACCGGCCATCACCTCACCCCGTAGGGGCGTGCTTCATCACGCCCTGCTCGCCCATCGAGCCTCTCTCTGAGCATCACCATGACCTTTTCTCCCAAAACCAGCCATCACCCTCACCCCGTAGGGGCGTGCATCACGCCCTGCTCGCCCGTCAAGCCGCTCCCTGGGCATCATCATGATTTTTTCTCCCAAAACCGGCCATCACCTCACCCCGTAGGGGCGTGATTCATCACGCCCTGCTCGCCCGTCAAGCCGCTCCCTGGGCATCACCATGACCTTTTCTCCCAAAACCAGCCATCACCCTCACCCCGTAGGGGCGTGATTCATCACGCCCTGCTCGCCCGTCGAACCGCGAACAGGGCGTGATCATGATTTTTTCTCCCAAAACCGGCCATCACCTCACCCCGTAGGGGCGTGATTCATCACGCCCTGCTCGCCCGTCAAGCCGCTCCCTGGGCATCATCATGATTTTTTCTCCCAA
>DAOTVZ010000120.1:0-14826 GCA_034436045.1 Ktedonobacteraceae bacterium
ATTGCGCGCGTGGGCGACGAGGTGATTGATGGCAGCGTGCGCTACCGTTTAAGCGCCTTGCAGCGTCGGTTGCTGGATGGTGTCTCGGAAGTGCAAAGCGATCTCTTCTCCGAGGTATTCGGCCCGCCCCCGCAGGAGTCGCAGGAGCAGGCTCAGGTATAACTCAGTAATACGGGTAGCGTGTAACAGATAGATTAAATAGAGCAGAATAAGGCGCGTGATGCAGATTAACAAAACAGGCCGACGTAGGGACGTGATTTATCACGTCCTACCTGTTGCTTGTGTCGAGGGTGGGTGTGGGCTAATGCGTTTCCAAATGGCGTTTGTCCCAGTGAAATCACACCGGTCAGTCAGTAGCTCGGATGTGATAAATCACGCCCCTACTGGATATCTTCATTACGTGTTCGTTTTCAGGAGGAAAAGCGATGGCATCTTGGGCTGATGAAATCAGTGCCATCATAGAGAGAAACATCGCTGGCTTTGGTGCAAGTGAAACCTCGACGGCAAGTGTTGGCACCGTCATCGCGGTACAGGATGGTATCGCTCGCATCTATGGCCTGCAGGATGTTAAGTATCTCGAACTGGTAGAATTTACACGAACAGGACTCTATGGGCTGGCTTTTAACCTGGAAGAAGAGACGGTGAGCTGCCCCATCCTGGGTGACTATACTCTGATTCATGAAGACGACGAAGTGCGCACCACCGGACGTATCATTCAGGTGCCGGTTGGCGACGCGCTGCTGGGTCGTGTGGTCAATCCGCTCGGTCAGCCGCTGGATGATCGCGGCCCCATCAATACCAACAAATTCCGCCCGGTCGAGCGTGTGGCTCCCGGCGTCATCACCCGTCGCAGCGTAAATACGCCTGTGCAGACGGGTCTGAAAGCTATCGATAGCATGATCCCCATCGGTCGCGGTCAGCGCGAACTGATCATCGGCGACCGCCAGACCGGCAAGACGGCTATCGCCATTGATACCATCATCAACCAGAAGGGCAAAGACCTCATCTGTATCTATGTCGCAATTGGGCAGAAGAACTCTTCGGTGGCGCGCACACGCGCTATTCTGGAGCAGTTCGGGGCGATGGAGTACACCATCATGGTCGTCGCGGGTGCCTCTGATCCCGCGCCGTTGAAGTACCTGGCCCCCTATGCCGGCTGCGCGATGGGTGAGGAGTTCATGGAAAGCGGGCGTGACGCGCTGATTATCTACGATGATCTGACCAAGCACGCCGAAGCCTATCGTAACATCTCGCTGATCATCCGCCGCCCGCCGGGCCGCGAGGCTTTCCCAGGCGATGTGTTCTACCTGCACTCACGCCTGCTGGAACGCGCTGCGCGTCTCAACGAAGACTACGGCGGTGGTTCGCTCACGGCGTTGCCGATCATCGAGACGAAGGCCAATGACATCTCGGCCTACATTCCAACAAACGTCATTTCGATTACCGATGGGCAGATATTCCTGGAAACCGACCTCTTTAATGCCGGTATTCGCCCGGCCATTAACGTCGGTAACTCCGTCTCACGTGTGGGCGGTAGCGCACAGACGGCGGCTATGAAGCAGGTGGCCGGCACGCTGCGCCTGGACCTGGCACAATTCCGTGAACTCGCCGCTTTCGCTCAGTTCGCCTCCGACCTGGATAAAGCTACCAGGAGTCGCCTTGAGCGTGGTCAGCGCCTGACCGAAGTCTTGAAACAGGGCCAGTACCAGCCGTTGCCGGTAGAGAAGCAGGTGATGATTATCTATGCTGCGACGCAGGGCTTCCTGGATGATGTGCCTCTCGATCAGATCGCGGCCTGGGAGAGCGGTTTCCACCGCTACATGGAGGCCAACCATCCAGAGATCGGGCAGGAGATTGTGGAGAAGTCGGTCAAACAGAAGAATAAGATGTCGCAGGACCTGCTCAATCGCTTGAATGTCGCCATTGACGAGTATAAGAAGACCGCTGCGCCTGAAGCAGGAACGGCCCCGGCCACTGCTGCGGCCCGCTAGGAGAGTTGAGCTATGCCATCACTCCGAGATATTCGGCGGCGTATCCGCTCGGTCAAGAATACCGCGCAGATCACCAAAGCCATGCAGATGGTGGCGAGTAGCAAGATGCGTCGCGCACAGGAGCGTGTCGAGCAGGCACGCCCCTATGCCGAGCAGTTGCGTGAACTCGTTTCCCGTCTCGCTCGCACCTCCGGCGTGGATATCGGCGAAGGCGTGGCCCTGCTCAAGCAGCGGCCCGTTCAAAACATCGGCTTTGTCTTGATGACGCCGGATCGTGGCCTGAGCGGCGCGTTGCCCAGCAATATTAACCGCAAGGCGGCCCAATCTGCTCAGGAGTTGCGCGAAGAGTATGAGGGAGCGCCACAGGTGCAGTTTGTCGCTGTTGGACGCAAAGGACGCGACTTTGTGGTGCGTTCGCAGTTGCCGCTCATCGCCGAGTTCACCAACTACGGCGATAGGCCATCCATTAACGATGCCTCGGCTATTGCGCAGGTCGCCGTCGATGCCTTCCTCAAAGGGGAAGTAGACGCTGTGTACCTGGTCTACGCAAAATACGTAAATACGGTTACACAGCAGCCGATCACTGTGCAACTGTTGCCAGTGCAGCCACCTGCTAGCGAGGAGAAGGAGCAGAAAACGGTCGAGTACATCTATGAACCGGACCCGCGCACGATCTTCTCGGCGCTGCTCCCGCGCTACGTGGATGTGCTGGTCTATCAGGCACTGCTCGAAACTATCGCCAGCTTCTATTCCGCGCAGATGGTCGCAATGAAGAATGCTACCGATAACGCCAACGAACTGGTGGATGATCTGACGCTGACGTATAACAAGGCACGCCAGGCGGCGATCACCACGCAGATTCTGGAAGTTGTTGCGGGTGCATCGGAATAATATAGAAGAATATTAAGAGGTAATACATACATGGCAACAAGCACACTGACGAAGGGGACTATCGTGCAGGTGTTGGGGGCCGTGGTAGACGTTGAGTTTCCCCCCGACAAGCTGCCCGCCATCTATAACGCTTTGACCACGCGCACCGAAGGTGCCACGCAGGACCTCGTGCTTGAGGTCGAACAACTGCTGGGTAACAACTGGGTGCGCTGCGTAGCGATGGGGCCAACCGATGGGTTGCAGCGTGGCCTGCCCGCCTATGACACCGGTTCGCCTATCACCGTGCCCGTTGGCGAGAAAACACTGGGGCGCATCTTCAACGTTCTCGGTCAGGCCATCGACAACAAGCCGGAGGTCGTTGACGCGCCGCGTCTGCCCATTCATCGTCATGCCCCCGGCCTGGAGGAGCAGGCCGCGACTATTGAGGTCTTTGAAACAGGCATGAAGGTCATCGACCTGATCTGTCCCTTCATGAAAGGCGGCAAGATCGGCGCTTTCGGTGGCGCAGGTGTCGGTAAGACCGTCATCATTCAGGAACTGATCAACAATATTGCCAAGCAGCATGGTGGCTTCAGCGTTTTCTCTGGTGTTGGTGAGCGCACCCGCGAAGGCAACGACCTGTACCATGAAATGCAGGAAGCGGGCGTGATCGACCGTCTAGCAATGGTCTTCGGCCAGATGAACGAACCGCCCGGCTCACGCCTGCGTGTGGCGCTGACCGGTCTGACCATCGCGGAGTACTTCCGCGATGAAGAAGGCAAGGACGTGTTGCTCTTCATCGACAACATCTTCCGCTTCACGCAGGCCGGCTCCGAGGTGTCCGCGCTACTCGGTCGCATGCCGTCCGCCGTAGGTTATCAACCCAATCTGGCCGAGGAAATGGGTGACTTGCAGGAACGCATCACTTCGACCAAGAAAGGTTCGATCACCTCGATGCAGGCTGTCTACGTACCAGCCGACGACTATACCGATCCGGCCCCGGCTACCACTTTCGCGCACCTGGACTCAACTATCGTGCTGGAGCGCTCCATTGCCGAGCAGGGCATCTACCCGGCGGTAGACCCGCTGGCCTCTACCAGCCGTATTCTCGACCCGCAAGTGGTGGGCGAGGAGCATTACAATGTCGCGCGTAACGTGCAGCGCGTCTTGCAGCGTTACAAGGACCTGCAAGATATCATCGCCATCCTCGGTATCGACGAACTCTCCGATGATGACAAGCTAACTGTGGCGCGCGCGCGCAAGATTCAGCGTTTCTTCTCGCAGCCCATGACTGTTGCGCAGGCCTTCACCGGACGCGAAGGGAAGTACGTCCCTGTGAAAGAGACAGTACGCGGCTTCAAGGAAATTCTTGAAGGCAAGTACGATCACATTCCAGAGTCTTACTTCTACATGGTCGGTGGCATCGACGAAGTGGTGCAGGCTTACGAGAAAGATAAGCAGGGAGCCTGACGTATGGCAGTACGCAATGTGCCCTTGCACGTAGAAGTGGTCACGGCAGATCGCGCGCTCTACGATGGCGAGGCCGATCTGGTGAGCGCGCCCGGCATTGAGGGACGCCTGGGCATTCTGCCCCACCACGCTGCCCTGTTAACGGTGCTGAATCCCGGCGAATTGACCATTCGCCTGGGTGATGCGGAGGAGGCCATCTTCGTCTCCGGCGGCTTCCTGGAAGTGTCCGATAACCGCGTGACCATCCTGGCCGATGCCGCCGAACACGCCGAGGAGATCGATCAGGCGCGAGCCGAAGAGGCGCGTCGCCGTGCGCAGGAGCGTCTGGCTCAAGCGCAATCGAACCGCGAACGCGCCGAGTTTGAGGCCGCGTTGCGCCGTGCGATAAACCGCTTGCGTGTCGCGGAGGTGGCAAGTCGCCGCACCCGCCGTCGCATCAACAGGCCAGTCGAGGAGTGACAAGTAAGAAGCGGTGGAACATGCCCGCATGGTATGTTCCACCGCTTCTTACTTAAGCTTTTTTCTCTCTTCGACCGGTTTGCTCACGACATTGCCGCCCACATCACTATCGTCCGGCGCTATTGCTTGCCGTACACGTGGGTTTTGTTCGTCGAGTAAGGGGCTGTTCCCTGTTCCCAGCGTCTTCATCGGCTCGCTCAACTCTCTCCGCCGCGCTCGATTGAGCCGGATGATGTTGACGGTAAGCAGAAGCAACACGCCTAGAAAAATGATAAAGAGCAGCCACAAGAAGTAAATCAATGCTCCGTGATGCATATATTCTCCTGTTTCCCCGTGCCAGATTGCCACATAAGCCTGTCAACCATACTCCAAACACGTATAGCAGGGCACATTAGATGACAACGATTAGATTTAGCTGAGAAATTACAGAGCGATAAAGCCGCTTTAACACACATCGTCTATAGTAATAACAGAGATGATTACCCAAATAACAATACGTCAGTGCGGTGTGATAGCGACGGTATTATTATAAGCAGAAGTGACCGGTGCCCTCGTTTGTTTCCTCATCCTTCACCGCACGGCGACGGCTGTTTGCCTTGCTCTCAGGCAAATGGCCTACCTCTGTGGACACGACGCATGGCGCTCGTGTGAAGGAGCGAGAGGTATGCTTCCTTCGAGCCTCTCGCTCCAGGGGAGGTCGAAAGTTGCGTCCAAACGCGCGAAATACGTGTATCGTAGGGATGTATTCTTGTGGTGTCCTGCGTCTCCCGGTTCTCCGTCGCGTATCTTGCTCAGGCATGATATAATCGCCTTGCATATTCTATTGCCGGTTTAGAGTGGGGTGGGAAGAATAGCGCAATGGGAACGTATTTTTTGCCTTTGCTGGAGAGTGGAGCGCGGGTTTATGCTGATTACACGCATCGAATTGGAGAACATTAAGAGTTATCGTCACTTTGCCGTCGATTTGCGGCGCGGCACCACCGCCATTAGCGGTGGAAATGGCGCGGGCAAAACAACGCTGGTTGAGGCCATCGGCTATGCTTTATTTGACTACCTTCCTTACAATCATAGCCAGTTCGTGCGCGAGGGCGAGAAATATGGGCGCGTAACAATACACCTGATCGGTGGTGACGAACGCCCCTATATTGTCGAGCGCCGCTGCGGCTCCGGTTCGCGCTGGTATATCTATGACGTCGAGGCCAGCGATCAGGTCGATCAGCGTGCCGATGTGGTGGATAAGCTGCACGACCTCTTTGGCATCGAACGCGACCGCCCGTTAAATTCGCTGTTCAAGGATGCGCTGGGTGTGCCGCAAGGTACCTTCACCGCCATCTTCCTGGAGTCGGGCAGTAAGCGCAAGCAGACCTTTGACGCGCTATTGCAGATAGAGGATTACAGGACGGCGGCGGATTATCTACTCAGCGTGCAAAAAATCTATGATGAGCAGAAGCGCGACCAGCAATTGGAGATGAGCCGGTTGGAGCATGAGACACGCGAACTGGATGTCTGGAAACAGCAGTTGCAGGAGGCACGCCAGCAGGAAGAAAGGTATGAGTTAGAGCAGAAACAAAAACAGCAGCAGCTTTTAATTACGAAAGAACGTTTTATTGAACTAACTGAGCAGCAAGGCAGGCTGCGCCACCTGGAAGAACGCTATCATTATCAGCGAAGCACCTATCAGAATCACCTCAGCTTGTTAAATGTGCGTGAGCAGAGCCTGCAACGGGCGCGCGCCGCGCGGCAGATCTTTGACGCCAGCCTGGCCGACTATCAACGCTATCAGCAGGCGAGCCAGGCGATGCAGCGTTTGCGCGTAGATGAGAAGGCACGCAACCAGTTACTGAATCAGCGTGCGAGTGTAGAGCGCGCTGAGATTGCCGCACAGG
This sequence comes from Ktedonobacteraceae bacterium, assembly GCA_034436045.1. Taxonomy (GTDB): domain Bacteria; phylum Chloroflexota; class Ktedonobacteria; order Ktedonobacterales; family Ktedonobacteraceae; genus H111-94. The sequence continues at coordinate 6,677 of DAOTVZ010000120.1, forward strand.
CACAGATTCAGAACTGGTGTGAGCGCTTGAAGGAAGTCGCAGAGGATCGCCAACGCCTTGCCCAACTGGAACCACTGGTAGCGCAACAGCGCCAGCTTGAGCAGCAACGCGACGACCTGAAGGGACGGGTGCTTTCTTACAAGAAGCTGCTTACCGAGTGTCAACGCCTGCAAAAACAACTGACCGACTTTCGACAGAGGCAGGTGAGTTTACAACAGCGCATTGCGCAAATAGAGCCATTGCAGGAAGTGGCGGCCTTGCTGGCCGAGCGCAGCGAGACCTTGACCCGACTACGCATTGACGAGGGCAGGCGCACAGAAAAAGAGAAAGCGTTAGGTCTGGCGCAGAAGCGCCTCAAAGAGAAACAGCTTGAGCGCGAAATGGTAGCCGAGAAGCTACGCAAGGCGGAGCGTAACCTGCAAATCATCGAAGAGCGACGACGCGAGGCGGAGGAGGTACCCGATTTGCAGCAGCGCCGTGAGCGTGTCATGGCGCAGATGAGCCGCCTGGAAGGCAATATTGAGGGCTATAGCAAGTCGCGGGCGCAGGCGGCAGGTGGCCTTTGTCCCCTGCTCAATGAAGCTTGCTTGAATATTCGTGGCAAGGGTATTGCCAGCCTGGAATCCTACTTTGAGGGGTTGCTAACCGCCGAGCAGAGCCAACTGGCAAAGATACGGCGTGAATATGACGCGATTAACACGCGCATCGGGCAATTCAAGAAATATGCCGATGCCCTCAGCAAGCTAGAGCAGTATATTGAGCAGCGCGATACACTGGCGGAGCAGGTGCGCAAAGTCAGCGATGAAATAGCGCGCGCTGAACAGGAGATAGCCGATCTCACGAGCGAGATCGGCCCCTCACAGCGGCTCACAAGCCAGATCAGGGAGGCCCAGCACGCCTACGACGAAAGTCAGAAGGCCAACGAGCAGATAGCCGAACTTGGTGGTCTGTACAAGCAGCTTCAATTGAGTCTGGAGCTGATTCAGCAATATGAGGCGGATTGGCGCGCGCGCAGCCACGAGGCCGAGGCGCTTAAGGGTAGCGAGGAGCAACTCAAACAGGTTGAAAGCAAACTCCAGGCTCTGAACAATCCACGCGGTCGGGCACTGGGATTACAAGAAAAGGTTGCTAAAGAGGGCCAGTATCAGCAACAGCTTCTGGTTGAGCAACAGAGGCTTGCGGATACTCACCAGCAGTTGCAGCAGTTGCAGGAGGCGCTGGCTGCTTATCAATCGCTCGATGCTGATATTGCGTTGCAAGAAGCCATCATGCGACAAAGCGAGGACGGCTATCGGCAATACTTACAAAATGAACAAGAGGCGCAGGCATTACCAGAGCGAGAACGGGCTTATCAGGAGCAGGAAGCCGAGACACGCCAGGCCGCAGAGAGCCTGCGTGATGCTGAAATAACGTATCAGCAAGCTAAAGCAGCTTTTGATGAGCAAGAGTTGCTACGTGTAGGCGAAGAAATGCGTCAGCTTGAGAGGGATCTGACCACGCTGGAGAGCAATATTAAGCATCACCAGGAGAAGATAGAGCAACTGATGCAAAAAATTGAGGTAGCAGAAGGTCTACGGGAGCAGCTTGAGGCCGCGCGACGCGAGTATCAGGCGCTGGATGATCTGCATTCCATGACCAACCTGTTCCGCTCCCTCATCAAAGAGGCTGCACCGCACGTATTGAAGGCCATGCTGAACGATATCTCGGCGGAGGCTAACCGCATCTTTAGCGAGATCATGGGCGACCGTAGCGCGCAACTCTCGTGGCAAAATGATTACGAGATCACGTTGCGCCGTCAGGGTGTCAATCGCACTTTCGCGCAGTTGAGCGGTGGCGAGCAGATGAGCGCGGCGCTGGCGATTCGCCTGGCACTACTCAAGAAGCTCTCCAACCTGAATATTGCCTTCTTCGATGAGCCGACGCAAAATATGGACGAACTGCGGCGCACCAACCTGGCCGAGCAGATTCGCCGTGTGCGCGGCTTTGAGCAACTCATCGTCATCAGCCACGACGACACCTTCGAGCAAGGGCTTGACAGCATCGTGCGCCTCAACAAACAAAACGGCGAAACGCACCTCTTGAGTGAGGAGGAGATACGGTTGCGCGAAGAGATAAGAGTAGGGTAAGTTATGCTCCATAAAGGGAAGTTACAGGCAGCGTTGGAACGCAAGCGCGGCCATTTTACGTTGTACGATAGCTCGTTTAGCGACCAGTTGAAAGTCTATCGGCAAGTGTTGGAGACACTGTACCAGCGTTTTCCGTCCAGTGCCGCGCTAGAGGAGGCGCTCCCTTCTGATGAGTTCGGCATGGTGGCAGGGGCAAGGCCGAGCAACGAATTTGATCGCTGGCTCGTCGATGCCGCCTTTTTGCCGTATCACGGCCCTGTGGTGCCCTTTGGTTACAGCTTTGCCAACCACGAGCAGGCGCGACAGTGGGCGGAATGCATCGAGGGCGTGACCACTATCGCCGTTGATGGCAGTCAGTTGTTGCCCTGGCGCGATGCTTCTATTCCCGTTGCGCTCATCCAGACCGGTCTTTTCATCAACCCACACATGCAGGGGCGACCTTACACGAAAGATGTGCATATGGAAGTGCTGTCGCCGGACGAGATCATGGAAGAGTCGAGGAGTGAAGGACGTGACCCCGACAGCTATCCCTATTCCGATATGCAAGTTACCCTGCGTCGCCATCTACTAGAAGTTGAGATGCTCTGTCAGCAGATCGAGCAATGGGAGCAGACACGCCGACCGGATGAGCCGATCCACAGCCCTGTCGTCTTCTTCGATGGCTCGCTGGTCGTCTCCTTCGCCCTGACCATGCCCGCGCTCTACCGCGATCAGTATATCAATGCCGCCATTTCACTACTGCGTGCTTCAGAGAAGCATCGTGTACCGTTAATCGGCTACATCGACACCAGCTACGCACGCGACATAATTACCATGCTGCGCAACATCGTAGCCTTGCAGGATGACGTACTCTTGCCTGAGACGAAGCGTGTGCATGACGCACTACTCTGGCAAGGACACCTGCACTGGGGCGACCGCACGCCGGCCATGCTATGCGCGCGCGGCGACATTCTCGCGGCCTACGGCGACTACCACGACAAGATCGCCTTCTGCTACCTGCAAACCACCTCTAATCGTCCGCCCGCGCGCCTGGAATTCCCACGCTGGTTGCTCGATGACGGCGTTTTAGAGCCAGTGCTGGATGTGGTGCGGGCCGAGGTCATTGCAGGCAACGGCTATCCCTATGCCATCGAAACTGCTGACGCCGTCTCCGTCATCACTATGCAGGATCGTGTCGAGTTCTATGCCCATTTCCAGCACTTCATCGAACGCCAGGGCGGCCAGTTCACCTTTTCCTCTAAATCCCGTAGCAAGGGGCGACGGCGCTAATTGCAATATCCTGGCGGCGGCATATGTTATAATAAGCGTATTCAGTTGTTCCAAAAGATAATGTGTTTCGTTGCGATTAGAAAATACGTGGTGAAAAGACCGGATTTCTTATGTCTCGTTCAAGCAAACAAACGTTTACCTGCCCATGTGGAGAGGTGTTCGATAGCGAAATTTATGAATATGTCAATGTAGAGCAGGAGCCACGGCTGCGCTATGCCGTGCTGGCAGGGCTGTTCAACGTGCCAACCTGCCCCAATTGTGGCAGAAAGGCCGCCGTGCTGACGCCGTTCATCTATTCTGACCCGGCCCATAACCTGCTCGTCTATGTCCATCCCCGCTCCGATGCCCCTGAAGAGGCGCGTCAGCTTATTCTTGAGCAACTGCATTCCGTGTATGTGAACCTGCAAAAGCGCTCGACCGAGCAGGAAGAGACGGAAGGAGACGAGCAGAGCGATGAGGAAGAGTTGGGCGAGCTAGATGAGCCAGATGAGCTAGATGAGTTTGAAGGCGGAGAGGAAGAGGGTGAAGGGGAAGAGCAGGACGAATTGACGGATGAAGAGCTAGAGCGGTTGCTGGATAGCACAAATGCTGCCAGTGAGCAACAGGTAGCAAGTGTTCTAAACGACTTGCCGCCTCTGCAAATCGTCTTCGGACTGGATCAGTTGTACGCGCTGATTAACGGCGTGTTGGAGCCAGAGGAGCGGCTGGGCAAACTGGCGCTCAGCACACAGAGCCGCAACAGCGCCGAGCGTGGACAGTTCCTACACATTGCGCGTAAACTGGCGACTGAGATGGATTGTCTCTATGATGTAGAAGATCTTGAGGACGAGTATACCGTCTGGCTCTATGGCTCACGTCGCCGGATCGGGGCCTTGATGCGCGAACTGACGACGCGCGGATAGAGCGCAGAAACGACCGTGATACATGAGAGGTGTGGATTATGATTACTGTGGGTGTGCTGACGATTAGCGACGGAGCCTCAAAGGGTGAGCGGCAGGATGCGAGCGGAGAGATGATCCGTTCGCTTGTGACGCAGATGCCCGCAGCGGTGGTGAGCGCGAGCGCGATTGTGCCGGATGAGGCAGAACAGATTGCGGCTGTCTTGCGTGAATGGAGCGACCAGCAGCATCTCAACCTGATTCTCACAACCGGCGGCACCGGATTGGCCCCGCGCGACGTAACGCCGGAAGCCACACGCTCCGTGTTAGAGCGAGAGGCCCCTGGTATCGCGGAAGCCATGCGTACCAATAGCCTGCAATACACGCGCATGGCTATGCTCTCGCGCGGCGTTGCCGGAGTACGTGGGCGCACGTTGATTATCAATTTCCCCGGCAGTCCGAAGGCGGTCAAGGAGTGTATGGAGTATATTCTCCCGGTTCTTCCGCACGCGATAAATCTGCTGATCGAAGGGCCGAAAGAGCATTGAGCATAATGGTAGGTGGTAAAGAAATGGCGGTGGTTACCTATACCGGTCATCGGGATAATATCTTCTCACTGGCCTGGTCGCCTGATGGCCGTGTGCTGGCCTCTGCCGCGCGTGATGCAACAGTTCACCTGTGGAGTCCATTTTTCCAGTATCGCTACCTGACCTACGAAGGCCATCAGAGTTGTGTGCTGTGCGTAGCCTGGTCGCCCGACGGCGAGTATGTGGCGTCGGGCGATACCGACGGCACGGTACATATCTGGAATGCGCACAGTGGTGAGACGCGCGTGATCTATCGCGGACACGAGCGTTTTGCGCGTTGTCTGGCCTGGTCAAGCGATGGCCGCTCGATTGCCTCTGGCGGCGATTACGGTGATAGCACCGTGCAGGTCTGGGATGCGCAGACTGGCGCATGTCAACATATTCACACCGGGCAATTCCGCATCTTCTCCATCTCCTGGCTGAAAGGCAGCGATCTGCTGGCCTCGGCCAGCTTCAACGGCGGCGTGCAGGTCTGGCATGAAAGCACGGGTCAGGTGGAGTACACGTATCGCGGGCATATCGGCCCCGTGTATGCCACCGCCTGGTCGCCCGATGGGAACGCGCTGCTCTCGGCGGGCGAGGATGCCACCGTGCAGGTCTGGCGCGCCCATAACGGGCAACCGATCTCTGTGTATCGCGGCCACACACTCGCCATCAAAACCGCCGTCTGGTCGCCGAATGGCAAGGTAATTGCCTCTGGCAGCGACGATGCGACCGTGCGGCTCTGGCAGGTAGCCGACGGCAAGACCTTGAGCGTGCTAAAAGAGCATACCTCGTGGGTGCGCGCCGTGGCCTGGTCGCCCGATGGACAACGTTTAGCTTCATGCAGTGGCAAGACGTTGTATGTGCATGAAATAGAATAGCAAGCTAGACCGGCGAACCCTGTTTGCCTTGCGCACCAAGCAACTGCTCGATCTCGCCGAGATGAACAAATAGATGCGTGAGGCAGATGCGTCCGATAGCAAAAATGGCGGGCATCTGTCCGACCGGCTTCACCGTGACAGTGCGCTGTGAGAGTTCGGTCCCACCATCGCTAATGTTTGCCATGTAGTCCTCGAATTCCGCCCATACCTGCTCGGCATACTGCATGAAGAGAGCAGTATCGTTGATGCGTAGTGCCTTTGCCTCCTCGGTTGCCATGCCCGTACCCTGCACGCGCGGGGGCAGGCCCAGCCGTTCGTGCCAGTTCCCCTCATTCCAGATGGTGTTCTTGCCCTGAAGGATGAAGCGCATGATATTGTCCTCCGTGCGTACACAGTGCCAGACGATGAAGGCGATGCTATTATCCCTCTCCCCCGTCGTAAAATGCCACTCTTCGGGGGTCAGTGTGCTGACAGAATTGCGGATCATGCTGTGAAGATACTTCTGCTCGCCGCGCAGATAATCGATCAGGTTCATATGTCGCTCCTTTGCTGATAATTGCCAGGATACGTGCGTGTCATTGCAATGCGCGCGCTCCTCCTGACTGTATGGGACAAATTATTCCTCAGTTGCCGGTAGGGTTGGCTCACTGGGGGTCATGGTCTGGTCACGGCGCGGCGGGATGGTGAGCGCGTGCCAGGGGATGCGCTCTTCCGCGTCAATGTCGCGCACGTGCAGATTATCATTATAGCGCATTATGCGCCATTTGGTGGCCCGTCCAGCGGGACTGCTCTTGCGCCAGTGCGTGATAGAGGTGTTGTGGGTGTCGAATCGTACAGGGGGTAGCGTCAGGCTATTCAGCGCAAAAAAGTGGATGAACGAGGCGTCAACCACGCCCCCGTGACAGACCACGACGATATTTTTACCCTCGTGTTCGCGTGTGATACGGTCAAGGGCGGTGCAGACGCGCAGCAGGAACATGCCCCAGTTCTCGCCGCCGGGTGCGACCGGCCTGAAAGGGTATTCTTCGATGTTGTAGCCACCGAATTTTTGCCTGAACTCCTCCACGTGCATGCCCTCGGCCTCGCCAAGCCGCAGTTCCTGCACCTCGTCATCGAAAATGATCGGTAGTTTGAGCGCAGGTGCAATGATCTCGGCGGTCTGACGGGCGCGTGGCAGCGTACTGGCAATGAGGACATCGGCGGCAATCTCACCGCTATGTGCCAGGCGGTCGCGCAGGCGTTCGGCCTGGGTGATGCCCAGTGGTGTGAGTCCATCATCGCGCAAGATATTACTGACCTGTGTGGTGGCCTGGCCATGACGGATGAGATAGAGGTTGGTCATACAGGTATCTATCCTTTGTCTTAGTTGCTGTGTCTCACTTGCTATCGGGTGTACCTGGCAGTGGTACCCCTGCCATTATTGTAACACGTGGGAAGCGGTCGCATGTCACTTTTCATATCGCCTATGCGTGTAGAACAAGGAAAAAATGGGCGCACAGAGTCCATATACAGGTTTATTGCTTTTATACGTGAGCCGTGTATACTAGAACAGCTACATGCTTTGTTGTGTAGCGGGTCAGGAGGATGAACATGGCGATGGAGCATACGCCACTGGTAGTGGGAGTATTCGATGCCGATGAGAAGGCCAGGCGTGCGATTGATGAGCTGAAGGATGCGGGCTTTGGTTACGACCAGGTAGGGGTTGCAACTCAACATGGAGGTGCGCCGGTCAATAATCTACGCGATGATCTCATGCATCTGGGCGTACCCAAAGAGCAGGCGGCCTTCTACGATAATGAGTTTAAGAGCGGCCATACAGTGATATCGATCAGACCGGATGGTCGAGATGAGGAGGCTAGCAATATCCTGCATCGCAACGGTGCCTACGATTATCCGGGCGCATTCGTCATGGAGCAGCCACCACACCCTGAGTAGTGGTGGCTGTTTTTGATGTTTTAGACGGAGAGGAAGAGAAGGGGAAGTGAGGGAGAGATTCCTGCTTCTTTATAAATACTAGCGAGATGAGAGGAACGGGATGTTCCTTTTTTCTATTTTATTACTCATTTTCACGCCAAAACCTGTCTCTTGTTGTCTCTGCCACCCGTATATGCAGTAGTAAATGACCCTTCATGGGGATTGCTTTGCAGTTTTGCAATTGTTGGGTCATTTGAGTCATAAAGAAGAAAGCGTGAGAAGAGATATGAGTCGTGATTTGCTGCTACCATCTCAGCATACGTATATACCGGCTATTGGGATTACCCGTGCCACCCACAAGCACTCATGGGGGCGCATGGGTGTGGCAACTGTAGCCACGCCCGATCAGCTTTGTGGGGAGGCACGTCGGATCGGTTACACCGGCAAGGACGATGATGCCCTGGCGCTCTATCGGTTAAAGATCAAGCTAGGCGGTGGCCTGCCCACAGTGAC
>DAOTVZ010000121.1:0-4931 GCA_034436045.1 Ktedonobacteraceae bacterium
TGATCACGCCCTGAGAGGCGCTCAACAGGCAACCAGGGCGTGATCAATCACGCCCCTACGAGATCGCCGATTTCGATAGTGAAAATTCATCATCACGCCCCTACGGGATGGAGATTCCGGGCGGAAAACTTCATAATATTGAACAACATTACAGCCCTTTCAAGCTGCTATTAAGTATAAAGGCTGATACGCCCAAGCCAGCTAGCCATGAGAGCGAGCACTACAGCAAACGCGGCGACCAGCAATGTCGAGAGAGTGGCAGCCCGAAAGAGAAGTGATACCAGTATCAGGAAGGCAGTAGCGCAGCTCCATAGTATAATGCATATATGAGTACGCAATAGCCCTGATATAAATATAGCTAGTAAGGTAATAGGTAATGTGACACGTGGGTATGGAAGCAGTATAGAGAATTGTTGTGAAAAGTGTGCAGCATTAAAAAAACCGATGACAAGTGCCATCACAATGGCAAGAGTTGTTACAGTATTTAGCTCGCGGAAGAGCTGCATACGTATGTTAATAAACGGTATAAAATGGCTTATGAAGAGAACGCATAAAATATGAATAAAAATGCATAGTACAAGAAATTGCCACCAGAGGCCAGTAAAGCTAATCATATACAGTATGCCGAGGAACACGAGAACTGCCCCGATACCCGCGACACGCTGTAGCGGGGTTTTCCTGCCGGGCATAGTGACAAGAAATGTGGCCAGGATAAACGCCACCGGCACGCCTGATATGCTCCACTGGCATTGCTGATGCGTTGCCACTACGCTTGCCAGATACAGGCCGAAAACAGCCAGCAGTATGGCAATAGCAGCAAGCACGGGTCGATACAGGAAGAATGTTGTTGTGAATAGTGAGATAGTTGCTGCGACCATTAAAATGACCGCCGCAGTCGTGTTTTCCACTTGACCAGACGATGTTCTAAGTGGTAGCACAGGTGGAAGAAGGACAATTATACAAGAAATAATTGTGAGAACAGCAAGAAATAATAACGCAACATACGAGCGTGCAGGTGATCTCCGTCTAGCCCTGTTTCTGTTAGTGAACAATCTATTCATGAAAGTGCTTGCAAAAAAATAATGAAGATGAATATGCTTAGAATCACCGTTGTTAGTATGACACAGTTAGGTGTCAGAAATCAAGAAAAATGGTGCTATGCGGCGGCTGGTATGAGAGAATTTGAATACTGGTTATGTCAGAATATGGCCGTTGTGGTATGATGTGGGACAGAATATAGTGAAGCAGACAATTTTCTACGACATCTTTTGGTCCACTGTTGAGAGAAGAGACTGCTGGCTTGAGGAGGGTCTTGCATAGCTGAAGAACAGGCCAGGGCTTCAAAAATCTGTTGATGCAGTGCATACCGAGAAAGAGGTGTAGGGGCTGGCTTGCAACAAGAGGTGCTATTTTCCCATGGCTCATATGTGAGGGGATAGCTATACCTTCTTATTCATAAATCGGTAGAGAAAAGTATTGATGGCAAATTTCCATATATGAGAGTCGGTTCGTTCTGCTTCATGAGGAGGATTTTATGGAACTGTCGCTGCGACTGGACACCCTGGGCATGGTTGAGGTGCGTTACTTGCGTCGGCGTGAACAATATCGGGATTGGCCACAATTTCAACTTACTGCCGCGTCCCGCCAGGCTCGTATTGCGGCTTATATGACGCGCGAGGTGGCTGAGCAACTTCACCAGCAAATATTGCTGATAGAAGAGACGGTTGGTCTGGCGGACGATGATGACGAGGAAGATGAAGAAGACGAGGAGCAGGAAGAGCATGCTTATGAGCGGCTCCGCGACGAGACGGAGGGCGATGAAGGCGCTAAATCTTCTGAGCGCGAGACAAGTGCATTCTCCCCCGCGCTGGCCCAGGCGCTAAAACAGCTTAACGAGTTAGCGCGGCAGCGTCTCCCCGATGGCACTGCCAATAGCAGCACGAGCAGTAACGAACCTGTAACAGAAGATGAAACCATTGATGATGAAGACGCACTAGAACAATTGCAGGATGCTTTTACGCAGATGATGGAAGTTGTGCGCGAGTTAGCCGAAGAGATGGCCACCGACGCTCTCAAGATCATGGGCCGTTTCAAGTGCGTGCGCACCAATATCGAATTTGTGCCACATGCGATTGAGGACGACGAAGATGAAGATGAGGACGAGGATGAGCGACTGACCCAAGAAACATTGAGTGCAGGCGGGATTGTGGAGTTAGAGGTTGAACTGGCCATGGTGTTGCAACTCTACGAAGAGGGGCGCGCCAGACCAGACGATGCGCCTGCCGTTGAGTTACAGCTTGATGTAGACGATTTTGAGCGTCTGCACGAGACGCTTGATCTCGCCCTCGATCACGCACGACGCAGCCATCGTCGCCGCTGATGCTTATATTGTAGGGACGCGATTTCTCATGCCTGAACCATCCAATTGTGTACTTCATCTGGGGTAACGCTGTCTGAAATCGCACTGCTTCACGTTTTCAACACACATAACGGGTTCGGATATGATAAACCGCGTTCCTACAGAATTACCGAGTTATTTATGTACTGGAAGGGATCAGTAGAAACGTATGTTACGTACAATCACGATAGAAGACCTCTATCAGATGAAATTTGTGTCCAGACCACGTATTTCTCCTGATGGGCAGCGGGTGGCAATGGTAGTTACGACCATTGACGAGCATAAACACGAGTATCACTCATCGATCTGGGTAGCGTCCGCCAATGGAGGGGAGCCACGCCGTTTTACCACCGGCCCGGCCAACGCGCATAGCCCGGCCTGGTCGCCCGATGGGCGCTTCCTGGCCTTTGTCTCTGAACGCGAAGGCGAGGCCGTGCATAGCACAGAGAGTAAAGAGCAGAAAAAGCTCGGTAAAGGTAAGCCGCAGGTCTGGATACTGCCGATGGAGGGCGGCGAAGCTTATCAACTTACCTTCATGGAGCATGGAGTCTCCTCGCCGGTCTGGTCGCCCGATGGAAAATATGTGTTGTTTAGTGCCCCGGTAGGGCCTACTGATGAAGAGACGGAGGATGGTAAAAAGCTGCCCAAAGTGCGCGTCATCGACAATCTCTGGTATAAACTGGATGGCGTCGGCTTTATCTATGAGCGGCGTTCACACCTCTTCCTGGTGCCTGCAACCGGCGGTACACCACAACAATTGACTGATGGCGACTGGGACGATGGCGATGCTGCCTGGTCACCCGATGGTACCCAGATCGCCTTCGCCTCTGATCGCACTGAGAATCGCTGGCGTATCCCCGGTGCAGACATCTACACTTTGAGCATTCAGGACGGCAAAGCTGGCGAATTGCGCTGTTTGACCGATGGCACGCAAGGCTGTAGTTCACCCTCGTGGTCACCGGATGGCAAAACCATTGCCTATCTGGCCGCCGCGAAATTCCGTTCCGCCGGACACGTCTACCTTTATACTATTGCCGCCAACGCCGAGCATAGCCAGGGTACCAATCTCACCTCTGAGTTCGATGGCTCTTGTATGGACTGGACAAATAGCGACATCGGCGACGAGCATCTGATGCCGCCGCCGGTCTGGTCTACCGACGGCAAAGCATTGTATGTGCTGGCCTCTTATCATGGTGCATCACGTATCTACGTTATTCCAGCCGATGGAGCGAGCAAGGAGCCAGCAACGCTCACGCCGGGCGAGGTGCATGTGCGCGATTTCAGCGCCGATGCCTCGGCCAGTAAACTGGCTCTGCTGGTCGGTTCTGCCACGCGCCCGCAGGAGATTTTCGTGCGCCCAACCAGTCTCGATGGCGAACTCAAGCGTGTCTCTGCTTTCAATGACGCACTCTTCGAGGAACTCTTGCTGGTCACACCGGAGTACATGCCATTCAAGGGGGCCGACGGCTGGGATATTGATGGCTGGATTCTCAAGCCACACAATTTCGATCCCGATAAAAAGTATCCGCTGGTAGTCGAAATTCATGGCGGGCCACAGACACAATATGGCTATGGTTTCTTCCACGAGATGCAGATGCTGGTAGCGGAAGGCTATGTGGTGTTCTTTACCAATCCGCGTGGTAGCTGTGGCTACGGCTATGAGTTCGCGCTGGCAGTGCGCGGTGCCTGGGGCGAGAAGGACTCCATCGATATTATGCTGGGCATTGATGAATTGCTCAAACGAGGCTATATCGATGAGCAGCGCATGGGCGTGACCGGTGGCAGTTATGGCGGCTTCATGACCAACTGGCTCATCAGCCATAGCGACCGCTTCAAGGTGGCCGTGACCGACCGCTGTGTGTATAATCTAGCTACCATGTTCGGCTCTAGCGACATTGGCTGGGATTTAGGCTACGACAATCTGGAAACCACGCCCTGGGAGAACCTGGAGAAATACATGCACATGTCACCGGCTGGCTATGTGCAGAATATTCATACGCCACTGCTCATCATCCATAGCGAGCAGGACCTGCGCTGTCCCATTGAACAGGCCGAGCAACTCTTCACGGCGCTAAAATGGATGGGGCGCGAGGTGCGCCTGGTGCGTTTCGAGGGCCAGAGTCACGGCCTCTCGCGCGGCGGTCATCCCAAATTGCGTCTGGAACGTCTGCGCCACATCCGTGACTGGTTTGCTAAATACCTGAAGTGACGAGTTGAACAACACAGAAAACAGGATGACATCTCCAGGGCTGCCACGCGGCAGCCCTGTTCATCGACATTCAAGTTATCATTGTTGCGGTAAACGCAGTGGGCTGTTGCCGGTGTTGCTATAGCCGCTAAAAGGCAAACCTTGTCCGCCGTAGTGATGGCCAGGGAAGGTGGTTGTATTTCCTTGCGGCGCGTAATTCGGATTGATACTGGTGCTGTTGTAGTTCGGATAAGGATTGCCGTAGTCGGGATTGCCATAGATGTAGGCATCGGAAGGCGGTTTCCCATAGCCTCCATAGCCTCCATAATTGTCATATGGCCCATA
>DAOTVZ010000122.1:0-1992 GCA_034436045.1 Ktedonobacteraceae bacterium
GGTTGCTTCCAGGGCGCTTGCGGCCTGCAATACAGGCCGCTATACTTTCGTAGCATCTATTGTGTCCCGTGACCTTGCGGGCCCTCAGGTTGACCGCCATTTGGGGCCCGCATGGTCGTTTAATCAGATATTATCGCACCACAAAGCAGTGCCAGCCAGTGACGACTCTCCCCACTGAATTGGGGAGCTTCCCAGAGCACGTACGCCGCAACCGGCCACGTTCTCCTCTGGCGGCCCCGTCCGGGCCGGTTCGACCGCTAAATACAGAATGTTGCACGCGGCATTCACATCGCGGTCAAGTGTGAGGCCGCAGGCAGAACAATGATGTATGCGAACGCTCAAATCCTTCTCGACAATCGCGCCACAGGCCGAGCACACCTGCGAGGTGTAAGCGGAGTTCACGGTCACAACCTGCGTACCAGCATTCTCAGCTTTGTACGCAAGAAGTTGTTGGAACTCCGCCAGCCCCGCATCGTGGGCGCTAAGGGCCAAGTGATGGTTGGCGGTCATGAACTTGAGCGTCAAGTCTTCAAGGGCGATCAGCCCATAGGTTTGGACAAGCTGTCGCGTGAGCTTATGCCAGAAGTCACGACGTCGGTTGGCGATACGCTCGTGCAGCCGGGCAACCTGAGCAGCGGCTCTACGCCATCTGTTGCCACCCTTCTTGCGACGGGCCATCCTGCGCTGGGCCACTCGCAGTTTCGCCAGAGAGGAGCGCAACCACCGAGGGTTCTCGATAGTCGTTCCATCACTCAGCGCCAGCAGATGATGCAAGCCCATGTCAATACCAACGGCTGGACCGGAATGCACCCGCGCGGCCACTTCAGGCAGGTCGAGCATCAGGCAGACATACCATTTGCTGTTACAGCGCTTGAGGATGACATGCTTGATGACCGCCTCGTCAGCCAGTGGGCGGTGGTACTTAACCTTGATCGTGCCCACGTTCTGCACGTAGAGCAGCGCCCGATTGCGATCGTCAAAGCGCAACTTGCAGCCATCGCCGTAGCGATATTCGAGGCTGTTGAAGCGGTTTCGGCCTTTGAACCGTGGAAAGCCGGGCTTTTCTCCGGCCTTCAGGCGACGGAAGAATGCGCGGAAGGCCTTGTCCAGCCGGCGCAACATCTGTTGCACGCTAGTAGCGTTCAGTTGACCGAGCGTGTCCGGGCTGGCACGGCGCCGGTCGCGGAAGTATGCCCACTGCTGGGAGTAGGTCACTCTCTCACCCGTTTCGCGGTAAGTGGTGATGCGTTGCTCCAGAGCAGCGTTGTAGAGCAGGCGCCCCTGCCACAGCAGGAAGTCGAGGATTTTCTCCTGGGCGTTCGCGGGATAGAGGCGGTACTTGTATGTGCAGATCACTCCTTCTGTTCCTCGATGTATCGCCTGATCGTCTCGGCGCTGACGTGGCCCGCCGTTCCCACGTAGTACGAGCGTGTCCAGAGCGACGGCAGGCGACTCTTGAGGTGGGGGAACTCTCTGCGCAGTTGGCGACTGGTCGCTCCCTTCAGTCGGTACATGATCTGGTTGATCGCCAGTGTCGGTGGAAAGGAAGCAAACATGTGTACGTGATCCGGCATCACAACCAGGTCAAGCACTTCGCCGCCGAGTGCGCTGGCATATTCGGGCAGCAATTCGGCAAGGCGCACACCAACGTCTCCAGACAAGACCGGACGCCGGTACTTTGGGCACCAAACGAGGTGGTATTTGATGTCGTAGGTCGCGTGCCGAGTTCGTTTGCTCATAGCTATCTATTTGTATCACGAAAGCGAAAAGAAAGCAAGCGCCATTCCCCACCCTGCTAAAGCAGGATGTCCCCTGGCGCAATTACTATGGCCAGAGCGCAAGAGCCGGTTGAGGCTGGCCGTTGTCGGCCTGGTATTGCTGTACCCTTTTCATCCCGGCCAACCTCCAGTGCACCGCTTTCCTCGCGAAACGCCCGGGGCACAACCATCAGACTTGACAGGCACACATGATACTGGTACCATCAGGGCCATT